>JAGQVN010000293.1 GCA_020437905.1 Flavobacteriales bacterium | reverse complement strand
CCCCACCGGATGAAGCCGAGGTCGTCCACACGGGCCGTGAAGCGATGGACCGAACGCTTGCTCAGGCTTTTCAGGACAGCGGTACGCGAAAAGCTGAGCGCAAGCCCCCAGCCATTGAAAGCCCCAAAGCCTGTACGCTCCGGGTCGCTCCGGTACAGATCGCCACGGACGGTCCCGTCCAGGCTGCGCCCATCCACGGCCGTGAACAACGTGGCATCCTTCAGGTTGATCGCATCCAGAAGCTGTCCCTTCAACACATCCAGCCTTACCCATGAGCCTGTCTTTGCCCAATGCAGTCCTCCACCCAGGCTTTGGAAGATTTGATGCTCGAAGGCGGAACCGCCGAGATCGGCCTGCTCACCCTCGAAAGGCGCGTTGCCGAAGAAGGTCAAGGTGTATACATCACGTCCAAAGCGCACACCCAGGAGGTCCTTATGAGCGGCGCTCACCAGCCATTGCAGGCCCGCCTGCCCGAAGAGACTGTCACCACTGATGAAGGTCGTGCGCAACGAGATCTCCTGACCGGCCCGGTTCAAGTCGTCCAACGCATCGGCCGATCGCTGACGGACCTCACGGTCGATGAAGCCTCCGCTGGTAAGCCCCTGCAACAGGTCATTGTACAGGGTGCTGGCATCCTGGAGGTAGGTGCCCTCCACCAGCAGCTTGGAACGGACAGGCTTCACCGGCGCGTCCACGAACGAACTGTCCTGACCCTGGGCAAGGGAGGTGAAAAGAAGAGCCACAGCGGAGATCGAGCGGAAGGAGACCTTACTCATCCCCGTTCACGATGTAGTTCGCCCGTGCGGTCAGTTGGAGGTCCAGTTGGTAACCATCCAGGATGGACACATGACCGGATCCCGCCGTGTTGAACACACTGGTGATCCGCAGGCGATCATGCTGGTAAAGGAGGTCGAGCTCTTCCGCAGCTACTTCGATCTCGCGGCGCACGGTGGTCGGGGAGGAGACCAGATCGTCCACCCCCAGGGTGCCGGCAGGAACGTTCACCGGGGAGGGAAGCACGCCGTGAACGGTTCCCGCTTGGTCCACGATCTCCAGGGTCAGGTCGGCTGAGAACGGAAAGCCATTGGTCGCGAACAGATACAGCGTGCCGTATTGCAGGCCATGGTTCTCCTCGGACCCTGGCAGGTCCACCCGTACCGTGCTCTGCAAGGTGAACTGGTCGAGGGCGAGCCGCAGGGGGATATCCACCCCAAGCTCCGCGATGAGTTCGCTCTCGTAGTACAGGAAGTCGTTGCCGTTGGACACATCACCGAGTGGATTGACCAGCACGTCCAGTTCGTATTCGAGGGCTGTGGGCAGGTTCTCGACGAAGAGGTCGATGTTCGAGTTCAGCTCGTCCAAGGTCACTGACCAGGTGCTTGGAGCGGGAGAATTGCCGAGGTCGATGGCCCGGTTCAGGTTGATCGGTGCGCCCACCACCGGATGCATGAGATCGACCGTCGTTCCTGTGTTCGCATTCAACGAGCGCAGGTAGGCGATGTGTACCCGGGCATCCACACCGATCCCGTTCCGAATGGTCAATTCGGCCTGGACCTGGTCCAGGTCCAATGCGCCTGCAATGATGCCGTCGAACACATCGACCTCGCTCACATCAGGGCCCACCTCGATGGTCCGCTGTCCAAAGAAACCTCGCGCATAGGCAGGAACGAGCCCGTCGTAGTTCGCGATGGCGATCACACTGTCCTGTGAGGTCACGGTGGCCCCGGAGCCATTGGGGTCCAACTGGGTGCTCACGAGCGAGGTCAGCGTATTCACCGTGTTGAACTGCGGTCCACGCAGGTCGAACCAATAGCCGGACAGGTCGCGGGTCACAGCGGCCATCGCAGGGTTCTGCGGTGTTCCGGGTCCGACCTGCTCCGTGAGCACCGCAGGCTGTCCGTTCAGCGACGCACTGGGCAGGGAGAAGGTGGCGATCATGTTGCTCTGCACCATGTTCGTGAGGTCCACGTGGAGAAGACCTTCCCGCAGCTCCAGAAAGCGAAGCTGCACGTCCGTGATACCGAGGTCGGAGGTCTGTTCCTCGGAAAAGAAGGTGGAGCCAGCGGGGAAATTCAGGGACCCCGGGATGGGCAGTGCGAACCGATAGGCGATGGATGTGTCGGGGACCTCGAAAGCGGTGTCCAGCTTGAAGCCGAACAGTTCATCGGTGAAACGCAGGGTCAGCGCGCCGTCCGGAGCGACGTCCAGCAGGCTGTCGGCGATCAGGTCGCTCACCGTCAATTCGGTGATGAACAAGGGCGCGAGCAGGTCCACATCCCATTGCGGCGGGGACGGATCCTTCGAACATGCTGAAAAAAGCACAGCGACCGATGCCATGTTCAAGGCAACCCTGATCCCTGACAGCTCGTTCTTCATAAGGGGGTGTAATTTAGCCCGATCGGTCACGCATCAACAGGAGTTCCCCATCAGCTCCGCAGCATGGATCGTGGAAGAGGATAGGAGATTCAACTTGCGCGGGTTCCTGGTCCCCTGGTCGTTATCGGCCGTGGTGATGTACGGCCTGTCCTACTTGTGGCACGGGGTGATCCTGCGGGACTTCCACGAACTGACGATACCTGTGGGTCTCTACCTGGCCTTGGCCGGTCTGGTCTATCTGATCATCGGGGCGGTGCTGACAGTGGCCGTTCATCAAGCCATCATCCACGAATGGGTGAACCTGAAGAAAGCCTTCCCCCTTCATGCGATGTTGATCGGTGCGATCGTGGGGTTCGTGGTCTATCTGTTCGTGTTCATCCTGGGCCTGTCCTTTGCCGATCATGCCGTGATCCACGTGGTCGTGGACATTCTTTGGCAGATGGTGGAGCAGGCATTGGGAGGTCTGATGGTCAGCCTCGGGATCATCTACGACATGCACCGGCGCTTCATGGAGGCGGAGCGGGCTTAATCCAATTGATACTTCGAGCCCCATAAGGCAATGAGCCGCTCGGCCATGGCTTGCTCCCGTTTGTTGGGTCCAGGGGTGTAGAACACCGACCCTTCGATCTCCGTCGGCAGGTATTCCTGAGCGATGAAGTGGTCTTCACCATCGTGGCTGTAGGCGTAGCCCTTGCCATGGCCCAGCTCTTTCACTAACCGGGTGGGGGCGTTGCGCAGGTGGAGCGGTACGGAAAGGTCACCCGTGCGCTGGACCGTCGCTTGTGCCTCACCGATCGCGAGGTAGGCACTGTTGCTCTTGGGCGCGCAGGCCAGGTAGATCGCACATTGGCTAAGCACGATCCGTCCCTCGGGCCAGCCGATCATCTGGACCGCCTGCATGGTCGTGGTGGCCATGAGAAGCGCGTTCGGGTCGGCATTGCCGATGTCCTCGCTGGCCAGTATCACCAAGCGCCGGGCTATGAATTTCGGATCCTCACCTCCCTCCACCATCCGTGCCAGCCAATACACCGCACCCTGCGGATCGCTTCCTCGGATGCTTTTGATGAAGGCGGAGATGATGTCGTAGTGCTGCTCTCCTTGCTTGTCGTATCGCGCTGCCCGATGTTGCACCACCTCATGCACCCGGTCGTCCGTGAGCACCACCTCACCGGGCCCTTGGGCCAATACACACAGTTCGAAGGTGTTCAGCATGCGTCGTGCATCCCCGCCGCTTGCCTGCAGCAGCGCCCCCGTCTCCTTCAGGACCACCGAGCGCCCTTTGAGCTCAGGGTCCTGTTCGAGCGCGCGTTGAACGAGTGCGAGCAGCTGGCCTTCGTCCAGTGCTTTCAACACATATACCTGGCAACGTGACAGCAGTGCGCCGATCACTTCGAAGCTCGGGTTCTCCGTGGTCGCTCCGATCAAGGTGACGGAGCCGCGCTCCACGGCGCCGAGCAAACTGTCCTGCTGGGCCTTGCTGAAGCGATGGATCTCATCGATAAATAGCACGGAGCTGCGGGAGAAAAGGCCTTCCCCTTCGGCCCTGGCGATCACCTCGCGGACGTCCTTGACGCCAGAGCTGATGGCGCTCAGGGTGTGGAAGGGTCGGTCCAGCTTTTCAGCGATCAGGCGTGCCAGCGTGGTCTTTCCCACGCCCGGTGGACCCCAGAGCACCATGCTCGGAAGCATGCCGGAGGCCAGGGCTTTACGGAGCACGCCTTCCTGGCCGATCAAATGATCCTGACCGACCACCTCGTCAAGGCTCTTCGGGCGCATCCGCTCGGCCAATGGGATCCGGTCCATGGGACGAAGGTAGCCGACCCGGAAGGCCCGAACGGCGAAGCCCCCCTCGGGCGGAGGGGGGCTTCGTTCTTGGTCCGTTCGGGTCCGATCAGCGGGTCCTGACCAGGCGCCCGGTGAATACTGCGTCTCCAGAGATCAGGCGGTACAAGTAGGTGCCGGTCGTGGCATCCTCCGGAGCGAACTCCACGCGGTACTGCACACCAGGCACGGCACGGCCGTTGAACGGCTCGGCCACCTTGCGCCCGCGCAGGTCATACACTTCCAGGACGGTGGTGCCGGCTTCGGCTACACTGAATTGGAACAGGGTGTTGATCCGGAAGGGGTTCGGCATGGCCACCACGTGGATCGCACTGTTCCCGTGGTCCAGGATACCCGTGGATCCGCCATCGGAACCACCCATCGGGCTTTCCTCAGCATCCTGCTCAAGCTCCTTGTCCACCACCGTGATGAGCTGCGTCACGGAACTGCTGTTCCCGCAGTCGTCGGTCGCGCTCCAGGTACGCTCGATGGTGTAGAAGCAGGGGCCATCACCCGGCACGATCACGTCCACCGCAGGCACTTCCCAGCTGCCCTTGCAGTTGTCCGTGACGGTCAGGTTCTCCCAGGCAGGCACCTTGTCGCAATCCACGGTCTCATCCGCAGGCAGACCAATGATCACCGGTGCGGTCGTATCCACCACCTGGATGGTCTGGCTGGCCGTGGTGCTGTTGCCGCAGTCATCCATGGCGGTGTAGCTGCGGACGATCGTGTAGCTGCAGCTGGTGGTGTCGCCAATGAAGCTCTCCACCACATACACCGGCAAGGCATCCTTGCAGTTGTCCTCAGCATAAAGCATCTCTACTGCAGGGTCGATGGTGGCGTCGCACTCCACGGTCTGGTCGGCAGGCACACCCACGATAACCGGGTCGATGGTATCGATCACCTCGATGGTCTGGGTGGCAGTGGCCATGTTGCCACAGTCATCCGTTGCGGTCCAAGTGCGTACGATGGCGTAGCTGCAGTGGTCCACATCGCCTATGATCGTCTCGCTGGCATACACCGGCCACTGGTCCTTGCAGTTGTCCTCCGCATACAACATGGTCGGACCCTGAGGAACTTCATGGCATTGGACGGTCATATCCGCAGGCACGTCGAGGATGATCGGATCGGTCGTGTCCGTGACCATGATGGTCTGAGAAGCCGAGGCCGTATTGCCGCAGGCATCCGTAGCCGTCCAGGTGCGCACGATCGTGTACTTGTTCACGCAGTTCCCGTCCGTGATCACCTCGGCGAAGGAAACGGTGGCCGTTCCACACGCATCCGTAGCGGTCACATCCGCGATGGATGGCACTTCGTGGCACTCGACCATCATGTCGGCAGGTACGCCCACCAGCTCCGGCGCCGTGGTATCGGTCACCGTGATGGTCTGGGTGGCGCTCGCCGTGTTCCCACAAAGATCATCGGCCGTCCAGGTACGCAGCACCGTGTAGTTGCCCGGACAGTTACCCGGAACAATGGCCTGCAGGTAGCTGACCACCGGTTCAGCCTTGCAATTGTCCGTGGCGGTCACCATCGCAGGCATCGGAAGCACCATCTCACAAGAGAGGTTCAGGTCTCCGGGCACACCGACAAGAACCGGCGGCGTGTTGTCCATGACCTGGATCACCTGCTGGTCCATGGTCGAGTTCCCGCAGGCATCCATAGCTGTCCAGGTACGTACGAGCGTGTAGTTGTTCTCGCAACCACCCGGACGGATGTCCTCTTCCAAGCTCACTGTAGCGGTACCACAGGCATCCGTAGCCGTCACAGTTGCGGCAGCGGGGATCGCATCGCATTCGACCATAACGTCCTGCGGGACGCCGACCAGCACGGGGGGTGTATTGTCGTACACCGTGATGGTCTGGCTGGCCGTGGCGGTGTTCCCGCAGAGGTCATTGGCCGTCCAGGTGCGGACCACGGTGTAGTTGCCGGGGCAGTTCCCAGGAACGATGGTCTGCTCGTAGCTCACCTGAGGCTGCGTCTTGCAATTGTCCGTAGCGGTGACCACCGGGGGAACAGGCAGGTCCATTTCACAGGACAGGCTCATGTCCGCAGGAACACCCACGAGCACAGGGTCCGTGTTGTCCGTGACATGCACCAACTGTTGGGCCATGCTGGTGTTGCCGCATGCGTCGGTCGCTGTCCAGGTCCGTACGATGGTATACGCATTCTCGCACTCACCAGGCACCACGCTCTCGCTGGGCACCACACTGGCTTGACCACAATTGTCGGTAGCTGTCACCACCGCCATGGCGGGGATGTTGTCGCACTCGACGTTCATGTCCTGCGGCACGCCGCTCAATACGGGTGGCGTATCATCCATCACCGTGATGGTCTGGCTCGCCGTGCTGCTGTTGCCGCAGAGGTCGGTGGCCGTCCAGGTGCGCACGATGGTGTAGTTGCCAGGGCAGTTGCCAGCGATCGTCGCATCGTTCACGGAAAGGCTGGCCGGACCAGAACAGGCGTCCGTGGCATCCACCTCTTCAGCAGGGGCAGGGACCTGATCGCACTGTACGGTCACAGGGCCTGGCACATTGTGAATGGTCGGACCATCCGTGTCCTGCACATGGATCATTTGCACGGCAGTGCCGGTGTTGTTGCAGTCATCGGTGGCGCTCCAGGTACGCACGATGGTGTAGTTGCCCGGGCAGTTCCCAGGAAGGATCACATCCGAGACCGAGATGGGTCCGACGTCCTTGCAACCATCCTCCACCCACACCTCGTCGGCCGGTTCCGGGATCTCGTTGCAGTCCACCGTGACATCAGCTGGGATGTTGTAGAAGACCGGAGCAACCGTATCGAGCACGGTAACGGTCTGCACACAGTACTCCGTGTTGCCCTCGGTGTCAGTGGCTACCCACGTGCGGGTCAGGATGTAGGGACAGCTTCCGCTCCACACATCGCTGGACAGGATGGTCACCTCCGGACAGTCTTTGTCCTTCCGGACCACCGGGATACCGATGTCCTCTGGAGCCCAGGAACTGGTGCAGTCGAGCGTAACATCCGGTGCACATTCCACGATGAGCGGTGGACACTTCGTTTCGCAATCCTCAGTGACCGTGGCCTCGGCAGTGCTGATGCAGCCATTCCCTCCCGTCACAGTTAGTAAATAAGTGCCTACTTCTATGACGATCGGGTCCTGCAGCGTGCTGCTGAAGCCGTTGGGTCCGGTCCAGGCATACGTTGCTGCGGGGTCGCTTGAACCTCCATCCAGTTGGATCGTGCCGAGATCGCAGTCGAGATCGCCGCCGGTGGCTTGTGCGCCCGGCAGGTCGAGGTCCTCATCGACGATGGCCTGGTCGGTGCTGGTGCAGCCGTTGTCGCCGGTGACGGTGAGGATGTAGGTGCCTGCCACGGAGACCGTGGGGTTCTGGTCGGTGCTGACGAAGCCACCCGGACCGCTCCAGCTGAAGGAACCGTTGCCGCTGGCCGTGAGCATCACGCTCTGGTCGATGCAGCTGAGGGTACCGCCGGTGGCTTGTGCGCCCGGCAGGTCGACATCTTCATCCACCTGTGCGATGGCGCTGTGGGTGCAGCCGTTGACCGGGTCGGTGACCGTCAGGGTGTAGGTGCCCGGCACGGTCACGGTGGGATCCTCCAGGTTGCTGGTGAATCCGCCCGGGCCGCTCCAGCTGAAGCTGACACCTGGGGTGGTGCTGCCACCGTCGAGGGTGATGCCCAGTTCGGTGTTACAGGTCAGGGTGCCGCCCACAGCCGTGGCGTTGGGTACGTCGATG
>JAGQVN010000292.1 GCA_020437905.1 Flavobacteriales bacterium | reverse complement strand
CAGGGCCATTCCCAGCATTGCTGCCATACGAGGCCTGCAATGTCGCAGGTCATTTGAGCGGGCAGCAGGACAACGGAATAGTACCCGGCAGGAAGTGACTGTCCGTACCTCCAATATCCGTTCTGCTCGTCGATCCAGTCATCGGCAAAGGTCCCCTGGTCGTTGTTGGCGCTCTGGCCGGGGTACAGGTTGTGCAGTTCATACTGGAGGAGCGCCGGTTCACAGATCAAAGTCGCTGCCAGCCGGAGTGTGGTCAGTCCCGTGGTGCAGTCCGTCGACCATTCAAAATATCCCTCGCCATAGGAATGGAACATAGGCGAGGCCTGGGACCAGTCGCTTTCGAAGCACCCAAGGGCATCGGTCACTTCCAATTGAACATCCCAGCTCGCGCCGGTGAATGTCCCTCCGCCCGTGATGTTGGAGGTCGTGGTCTGTATCAAGGGACCGTTCACATTGTAGGCGAGCACCTGATAAGGTGGTGTGCCGCCTGTGATCGAGTAGCTGATGGTGAATCCGGTGCAGTACGCGTCAAAGGCGGTGATCTGCACGTCCAAATTGCACTGCGCACCGGCGCACAGCGACATCAAGAGCGAGGGAAGGAGGACGATCCTCATGGAAGTTGTTGTGTTCGCGTTGCCGTCGGCACGGTTCCACCGACGGTCTGCAGGACCACGTCGCGGTCGTTGTTCGCACCGGCGTATTTCACAGACCCGTCCAGGTTGATGTCCTGCAGCACGTATCGGCCGAACCCGGCAGCACCGATCAGACAAAGCATTGCCAGGTACCTCATAGTACGGGGTCGTAGTGAAGACGGAAAGGTCGGAATAGGTTGCCGAAGCGTGAAGGAACGACGGCTAGAACGACAACCTGTTGTCATGGCACTTGCCAGGTGAGAAAGTCTTGATACCTTCCATTCCCTGTTACTGTCCACATGTTCCGGTACCGGTCCCGACCCCACTCGGGGAACCCGATCCTCCGGCTTCGCTGGAACGGACCTCCTTTGATCACATCAATCCCTTCCATGATGCGTACCCTTCGTGCCTTGTTGTGCGGTGCCCTTGTGGCATCCGGTTTCCTTTCCATGGCCCAGTCCCCCGTGGGCTTCAAGTACCAGGCCGTGCTGCGCGATGCCTTCGGCAACCCCATGCCCAGCCAGTCGGTCGATGTACAGATCGCCGTGCTCGGCACCGCCCCGGGCAACCCTGCGATCTACACCGAAACGCATAGCGTCACCACCAACGAACATGGCTTGTTCACCCTGGAGATGGGTCGTGGTGTTTCGAGCGATGACTCCGATACACTGCTGTGCCCGATCTGCTTCAGCTCCTTTGAGGTGTCCCTGGACATCGGCAACACCGGGGTCTTCACCTCGATGGGCACGGAGGAGTTCCTGAGCGTGCCCTTTGCCCTGCATGCAGGCAGCAGTGGGGATGTGCCGGAGGGAACCGAAGTGGGACAGGTGATGCACTGGGATGGCGAAGCGTGGGTTTCGGACACTGGCTTGTATGTTCTGGATAGACGCCTGGGCATTGGTACAACAGAACCCGGAGCGCCTTTGGGCGTGGTGGTCGACAGCTTCGGAACGGCCCTCCGGCTACTCCTTTCGGACCAGCCAGGGAATGACCAAGGCTGGGAATTCGGCAGGGTCCATGAACCGGGTGATGCGCACTTTGGAGCGATCACTTTTTCCGAGAGCGCTTCCGGTGTGTCCATTCCACGCTTGACGATCGCTGACAGTACGGGCTACGTCGGAATAGGGACCATAGTACCGGAAGCTCCGCTGGAGATCGCAGCGGATAGCTCGAACGGTTCTGCGATCATCCTCAGACGAGGCATCACCGCCTCAAAGTCCTTCACCAATTGGGTGGTGCTATCCCATCGCGGGACCACACCCGACGGATTGTTGATCACGGACTCACTTTCCGAACCCGGCCGGATCTTTTTCATTGCCGATAGCACAGGTCGTGTTGGCATCGGTACTGAAGATCCTCCTGCGGCTTTGTCCATCACCTCAAGAGATAGGCTGAAGACCTATTTTGAAACGGGTGATATTCCCACGGAGAGCAACTTCGGCATCACGACGGATAGCACGGGGTTCGGGATCGGCCAAGGTGCGCCGGATGCCCTGGTCAGCCGACTGTTCATTGCGGACTCCACCGGGAACGTCGGCATCGGTACCGATGCACCCACCCGCAAATTGGAAGTGGCCGACCTGAACCACGATGGTCGCCTGGACCTGGCGTTGCGGAACACCGCGAGCGTGGGCAACCAGGGTTGGGCCATGGGTCACATCCACGACCAGTCCGTCTCAGAACGCGATGGGACGTTCTCCTTGTTGGAGCATACGGACCTGGGGCCGGAGGAAAGGTTGCACGTGCTTCCCGTCACCGGTAATGTGGGCATCGGCCCTCCCGTGGCGTCGGCTAAGTTGCACGTGAGCCGACCTGCCAGTGATCCGGACGCGGTTGTGAGCCTTGCAGAAGGAACAGGCATAGCGGTTTTCGGCCCGATAACAGACAACGTTGCGTTCGATCACCAGGGTATACAAGCACGTCATGGGGAGTATATCGGCCCAACCCTTGACCTGCAAACCGCCACGTTGAACGTACAGCGACTTGGGGGAGATGTATTGATCCATGGAGGATCGCCGGACCCGCTCGAACAGGTGGCCATCACCTCGGACGGTCGCTTGGGCATCGGCACCACCACACCGACCGCACCAGTGACCGTTGCTTCACGCGAACTGCAGTATGCCTCGTACAAGCATCCGACAGGAGCAGGGGGGGACATGTATATGGAGGCCCTGCCGACCGGTGGCTTGTCGTTCGGTGAGGATACGGTCGGTGGGGTGGCCCGCAGTCTGGTCATCGGTCCGGGCCTGGGCTACGTGGGCATTGGTACGGCCACACCTGCTGAACGGCTCCATGTCCACGGTGCATTGGTGGTCGGCGGCTCCACCAGCTTCTCCCCTCCGGATGGTACGTTCCGATACAGGAGCGGCCAGTTCGAAGGCAAGGCCGAAGGTCACTGGGTCCAACTGAGCGGTCCGTTCAAGCGCACGAGTACCAACGTGGCCTATTTCGACACGCTTTCCGGTCCGCGGGTGGGTATTGGGGACTCCGCTCCGCAGGCAGCCCTTCACGTGAAAGCTAAGAGCTTGAACGCTTCCGTTCCCTTTGAGGCCGAAGCGGTCCGTATAGAGAACACGGCAAGTTCAGCCGGTCCTGGCTT
>JAGQVN010000031.1 GCA_020437905.1 Flavobacteriales bacterium | reverse complement strand
GTGATCACGCTCTCGTTCGCGGTACCATCGGTCGGTACCACCTACGACATGGAATTCGTTCCTGCCGAGGAAAGCCCGGCTGCGGTGATCGCGGACATTTCTGACCTGCAGGCGCAAGGAAAAAAAGTGGTGCTCAGCATCGGTGGTGCCAATGCTTCGGTCCACCTGAACAGCGATGCGGAACGCGACCAGTTCGTGACCAGCATGATGGCGCTGATCGTCACGTATGGCTTCGATGGCATCGACATCGATCTCGAGGGCACGTCGGTCTCCATCAGTGGCGGCAGCATTCAGGCCCCGACCGATCTGCCCATGCAACGCATGATACAGGCCATCGGGATGATCATGGACCTATACCGCGCTCAGTTCGGTACGAAGCTGTTCCTGACCATGGCCCCCGAGACGGCCTATGTGCAAGGCGGGCAAAGTGCTTGGGGCGGCATCTGGGGGGCCTACCTGCCATTGATCCATGCCTTGCGCGATTCGATCGACATTCTGCAGGTCCAGTTGTACAATAGCGGGAGTATGTATGGCGTCGATGGTGGCATCTACACCCAAGGCACAGCGGATTTTATTGTCAGCCAGACCGAAGCGGTCATCCAGGGCTTCAATACCGGGGGCGGCTTCTTCATGGGTCTCGACCCGGAGCAAGTGGCGGTGGCCTTACCAGCTTGCGCAAGTGCAGCGGGAGGTGGATTTACGGACAGCCTTACCGTGCGCATGGCCGTGGAGTACTTGCTCGGGCAGGGTCCGCAACCCGGTTCCTATCAGTTGCAGCAGGCTGGTGGATATCCGACCCTGCGCGGCATGATGACCTGGAGCGTCAACTGGGATGCCGCGGCAGCGTGCGATGGCGCCTGGTCCTTTGCGGATGTCTACGAACGGGTCTTCGATCCCCTGGCCACCGCTATCGCCTTGCGCGAAAAGCAAACGCTGTCCGTCTTTCCGAACCCGGCCTCCGATCGTGTGTTCATTGCGGTCGACGGTTCCTCGGGACCCTTGGACATCCGTTGGACCGATGCGATGGGAAGGATCGTCCGATCGGAGGGGCATCAGGGTGAAGGGGTGGTCGAACTGTCCGTTCGCGACCTTTCAACAGGCACCTACGTGATCGAACTTGCGGCCGTTGACGGCGCTATCAGGCGTGCGGTGGTCGTCGTGGAGTGACCGTTCTACGGATCACTGCACCACCACGCGCGACGTTCGTGTGCCAATGCGCAGGAGGTAAACGCCGGGTGCGAGCCCTGACACGTCAAGGACCGCCCGGTCAGATCCACGTCTGGAGGGCACTTCCACAAGTGCTCCATGAACGTCGAGTAAGGATACGGCTGCATCGAAAGGCACACCATGAACGAAAAGCAGGCCGTCGGACGGTACGGGCCAGATCGAGAGCGGCTCCTTCTCCGATTCGTATCCAATGCCTGTCGTGCAGCCCTCGAACGCACCTACATCCAAGGTCGCATGCTGGCAACGGACCGTTGAGGAGGTGGGATGTACATATTCCTCCCAAGCCACCAGGGGATATCCGTTCTGCGCGAGCCCGGCGGGAAATCCTGCGGAGAGCGCTGGCGATGAGGGGGAGAGATGATAGTTGTAGGTCGCAGGGTCCTGGAACACCATCGCGGTGATCGTCCCGCGCAGGTTGGACACCGTATCGGTGAAGGAAGGGAAAGCCCCGGCGATCATCGAACCGCCGCCAGCAAGGATGTTGTTGTAGGCTTTGAAGAACACGTTCCCGTTCTGGATGCTCAGAAAACTGCCGACGGTCTTCTCGTTCACCAGAGTATTGTTGATCACATAGAACTCGTGGTTGACGGGATTGGTCAATCCTTCCAAGCCGTAGCCGACCAGGTTGCTGTTCTGGCCCATCGGTCCCTGTTGGATCACATTGCCGATCATGTAGGTGGTGCCGCCGTTCGGCAGGTCGATCTCGCGGCTGGCATCGCCGGTGGCCTCATTACTGAAGCGGTTGTATTCGATCACGTTCACATGTGCCCGGCTTTTCAGCTCGTGCCCTACGTGTGCATGATGACTGTAATTGTATCGGAAGATCAGGGAGTCCACATGGTTGATGTACAGGTTGTGGCTGAAGCCGTCCCCGTGACCGTTGTGATCGAACTCGCATCGTTCGATCCGGATGGTGCTGGGCAACAGCGACCCCGCCAGGATGCCATTCTCGTTGTCCCGGAAGATGCAGTTGCGGACGGTCAGGTGGTGGCCTTCCTGCCGGATGCCTGCTCCGTTGTAGGCAGTGGACGTACACTCCGAGAACTCGATCCATTCCACCGTGGTACGGTCGCCTTGGATCACCCAGATCGCCTTGTCGCCCCAGCTCACCCCGTTGCTCTCAAGCTGCGCGAAGCCACCCACGCCGCGCAGCAGCAGGTCATCGGCGGTCCAATTGGTCACATCGGAAGGGTAGGTGCCTGCCAGGATGTTCACGGTGTCGCCATCGTTGACCATTGGAGCGACCTGGCTCGGAAGGGTGTAGGTCTGTCCCGTTCCCACGGTCCATTGGGTGGCCTGGCCGATCAGGGAGCATGTGCAAATGATGAAGGACAGGAGATGCTTCATTCGGGCCTGGGAGTTCATTGAACGATGAGCCGACCGGTACCGACGGAGTGTGAAGTGAACGTCTGCACCACGTATGTTCCAGGGACGAGCGTTCCAACATCGAGTTGCGCGCGAGTTCCGGCAAATTGGATCATGATCTCCTGCGAACTACCTCGAAGATCAGTAACGCGGATCCGTTCGATGGGTGCATGGGCGATCAGCTGGACCTGTTCACTTGCCGGGTTCGGCCATAGGCGAACCGACGCATGCTGCGGTCCTTGGGTCCCTGTCGGCAGGTCCCGGTATAGGCGTCGGATACGTGGATCGAATCGATCGTTCGTGATCATGAAGATGCTGCCATCCGGATGAATGGCCAGGTCGCGGTTCCGGACCAGGTCGGCCCAGGCCCCACCCGCGTGGTGTACCTCGGCCACCACACTATCCAGTGAGGCGTTCATCGTGAACACCTTGATACCGGTGTACCAGAGGATGCAGGTGATCAGCTTGTTCGTGAACTCGGGGATGGACGCACTGGTGTAGAACTCCGTCCCGGAGGGAGGTTCCGGGTACGCCGTCAGGGGTGGATGGGATATGAACGTGGAGGAGGTGCAGGAGTCCGGGTACAAAAAGGTGCAGTCGTGCCCATCGAACACCGGCCATCCATAGTTCAGGTCCGCTTGCACCAAATTGATCTCGTTGTTCCCGGCCTGTCCATGTTCGCTGATCACCACGCTTCCGTTGGGTAGCATGGCCATGCCCTGCGGATTGCGATGCCCGCGGCTCCACGTGTGATCCGAGGTGGGGTTGTCCGGTGGTACGGAGCCATCCGCCAGGATTCGCAGCACCTTGCCCATCCGGTGTCCCAATGTGTCGTTCTCAGGCCAATAGTCCGCCGTGGTGAGCAACAAGGCACCGGTGGTGTCGAACAGCAGTCGTCCGCCGGCGTGTTCACCGTAATGTTGGTAGCTCAGGATCACCGTGTCATTGCCCAAAGTGTCCGCCAGGGCATCGTAGTCGAATCGGATCACCTCGCACCAGCTTCCGCCCCCGTAGTACACGGATGTGTCGAACACCGCAAAGACCTGCGGAACGACCGGGAAATCCGGATGAAGGGCCAGGCCCAGGCCATTTCCCCGGGGCATGGTGATCAAGGTGTCGATCCGATC
>JAGQVN010000291.1 GCA_020437905.1 Flavobacteriales bacterium | reverse complement strand
CGTCGGTCTGCACCAAGGGGTACTCTGCCTGCGTGAGCGGCCAACTGGCATATCGGGTACTTCCCCAGACGCCGGCCGAGGTGGCCGTTTCCTTTGTGCCACCAAGACCTACGATCCCATGCCCTGCACCTATCCCAAGGATACCACTGCCCTTTTCGGCGGCCAGGCCGGCCACACCGAAGTGATCGTAGCGCGCCACGTTCTGGGTATTACCGGCCAAGTAAGCCGATTCCTGACCCACCACGCCAGCCACTATGCTGTCAATGCTTTGCCGGTGGAAACTGCCTTCGATGTTCGAACTCCCCCATACACCATGTGATCTGCGGCTCAATCCAGCAACCCCGACACGGCCACGACGGAATCCCTGCACATCAAATGCCCCATCCGAACCACTTGGAGCGGTACCCACATCATTCGTACCGGAATATCCGGCCACACCTGCCGATCGCATGAACTTCAGTACATCCGAGCCCCAATCATCCGGCCCGGATACACCCAACACGCCGTGACCGAGGCCAAGGCTGTACCCTTCGATGGTCGGCCGGGGGTTCTTCCGGTTGATCGTTCTGGCCAGCAATGCTCTTCCGTTCGCGTCCGTGGGAAGACCGGTCGCGTGCCCGGCATTGAAGATCTCCACGCTGTTCAACGCGGTGTTCGAATCGGTGGAATCGTTCTTGACCAGCAGACCGGTTCCGTGCCTGGTATGCTCAATGTCCACAGCGTACTTCGTGCCTCCGTAGTCCACCAGGACATTGGAGAAGGTATTGTCGCCTGCGTTCAGACTGTCCTCGACAAGGAGGCCGATGTTATCACCGCTGTTGTGCACCCGGACCGGACCATGGCTGGCCACGATGGTACGACCCGCTCCATCCCCACCCTCATCGTAGGCCGCATCGAGCGTATTGTGGTTGGTGATGCTGCTGCTCCCCCCGATCAGGATGTCGATGTCGACCGGGATCCAGGTGAGGCCGTCCCACATGAGCACATTGGAACTGTCTGCACCCTGCTGGCCCAACCTTAATGTATCGCCACGGATGCCCAGGCCATCCAACGTGGCATCGCTGATGGCTGGCCCTTCATTCGCGTACAATGAATAAGGAACGCTCAGCAATTGGTCCGCTCCAAGGTCCACATAGTTCGTCCCACCTGATGTATCCACCTCAACCTGCAGGTAATGCAGATCAGCCTGCCATTGCACATCGTCCATGGCCCCGCTAAGCACGGTGCCACCTCCCAGGGAAAGAGTGGCCAGGCCATGATCGTTCGTGGTGGCGGTCTGCCGTTCCTGGTACCTGATCGTACCCAGGTTGGAACCTTCCCGGATACTCAATCGAAAGGCGACCGTTGTGTTGGCCAAGGCATCGCCGTTGGCGTCGCGAACGACGGCCTGGTAGGTGGTTCGATAGGGGGCCTGTGCTTGAAGGACGGCTCCAAGCAACAGCCCCCACAAGGTCGTGGTGTTCCGTTGCATGGCTAAGGATCTGTTCGTGAGGAGCTTACAAGTTAGCAGGACGGCACCGGACCGTGCAAGTTGGTTTATCCACATCCGCACCAAACGCCCTTCTCTGGCGACATGTTTGGCACATGAGCGATCATTCATCCACCACCAATTCCTCCGTTCGCACCGGAACGGTACCTTCGATATCCACCAAAACCAAGGATCCATGAAGAAGTCCTCCAGTCTACTGTTGGCGGTACCTGCCGCACTGCTCATTTGGGTCAGCTGTGGTACCCCTGCCACGGACCCCATGGCGGCCAAGCACGCTGAAATGATGAAGGCCGACAGCGCCGAAGATGCCCGTATAGCCGCCCAGGAGGCCGTAGCCAGAGCCGTGTTCGAGATGTTCAACACCGGCAACACGGATGAATTGGATGCGTACGTCTCCGCTGACTTCGTTGATCATCAGAAACCACCTGAAGTGACCACTACAGGGCATCAGATGATCAAGGACATGTTTGCGCTCTATCGCACCAGCATGCCTGACCTCCACCAGGAATGGCTGCATGCCAGCACCTCGGGCGACCGCACCTACATCCACTACCACCTAACAGGAACGAACACCGGGCCCTATGGCGATATGCCCGCCACGGGAAAGGCCATGGACGTGATGGGCGTGGACATCATCCGCTTCGCGGACGGCAAGGCCGTTGAGCATTGGGGCTACATGGAGGAAGCCAAGATGATGGAGCAGCTGGGCATGATGGGTGGCGAGGAAGAGAAGAAGTAGCCGACTGCGTCAGATAAGGGGAACGGCGGGCCTGTGCTCGCCGTTCTTCGTTCCTGCTCCTCAGAGCACCTGGTCCCGGTCTTTCTATTGTTCTTCCTGAGCGTCCGGCTCAAGGCTCCGTAACAAATCCCGCATCCTGCCAGCCGGTGATGCCGGCCTGCATGCAATACACGTTGGTGTATCCGAGGACCATTGCAGCGCTTGCGGCCATAGTGGCTGCGGGACATTCCGGGCTCCAGCAGTAGAACACCAGGGTGGTCGCCATGTCACCGGGAAGAACGTCCGCGGTGATGGCGTCGTATGGCAGAAGCCTGGCACCGGGCACATGCGCAAATGCGTAGTTATCCGCTTCGTTCACGTCGATCACCTCAACGCTCCCAAGTATGGCCGACAGCGCCTGTGGGGTGATGTCTTTTACCGCAGAAGTTCCCGTGCCCTCCTGGGCAAAAGCGCACAAGGGCAGGAAGGACATAAGGAAGAGGGACAATGACTGGCGCATTGTTGGCATGGCTGGGTCTGTTCAGGCGATGGTGTGCACAAAGTACATCTCCATTTCTCCCTTGCCCTTCGCCTGCACCTTGCCTCGCGGAGTGAACGTTAGACCAGACTCGTTCTTCACCAACGCATAGGTGGCTTCGCTGATGTTCACCTGTCCAACTTCTCCGGAGCTCTCCATACGGCTGGCGGTGTTCACGGTATCACCCCAGATGTCGTAGCTGAACTTCTTCACCCCCACGATGCCCGCCACCACCGGGCCGGTGTGGATGCCGATGCGGATCTCGAAGTAGGGCAGGCCTTTCTCCAGTTTGTACCGCTTGCCCTCGGCGATGAAGTCACGCATTGCCAAGGCAGCTTTGATCACGTCCGTGGCATGCGTGGTGTTGGGCGTGGGCAGTCCGCCAGCGGCCATGTACGCATCAACGATGGTCTTGATCTTCTCCATACCGTGGCGTGCGATGATCTCGTCGAAGGCGGTGAAGCTCAGGTGAAGGTCCTTCACCAATTGCTGGGGGCTCATTTTCTCGGAGTACGCCGTGAAGCCCTTGAAGTCGGTGAACAGCACGGTTGCCTGTTCGATCAGCCTGGCATCGGCCTCACCCTTCTCCTTCAACTCCTCGGCCACCTCCTCGGGCAGGATGTTCAGCAGCAGTTCCTCGCTGCGCTCCTTCTCGCGGGTGATGATGGCGTTCGTGCGCCGGGTGTAGCGAAGGCGGCTCCATAGGCCAATGGCCAGCAGGAACAACCCACCCCCGGCCGCCAGGGTGGAATAGAAGCGGAACTGCTGCTTCTGCCGCTCGTTCGCCAGGCGCAGGTCGGCCTCCCGCCGGGTCGCCAGCTCCTGGTCGCGCTCATACTGCTTCAACAGGAACTGGGCCTGGTTCACGGCCAGCGTGTCCTTGTACTGCAGCGAACGGCGGTAGCGCTCAGCGGACGCCTTGTGATCCCCAAGGGCCTGGTAGATGGCGCCGAGCCGCTGGTTGTCCAGGTACAGCGCACGGAGGTCTCCGCTGTTCTCCAGCCCCTCGGCCAGGAACTTCGCCGCATCGGCCAACAGCTCGCGCGCGTCGCGGCCGGCCTCGAGCAGGTCCGTAGGTACCGGCCTGCCGGCAAGCAATTCCATGCCCAGGGCCTCCCGATACGCAGCGAGCCCCATTTCCAGGTTGGCGGCGATCACCTCCGGTTCCGCCCCACCGGGGTACCGTTCCATGCTGTCCAGCACGGCAGCGGCTTCCGGAAGCTGCCGGTTCTCCGAATAGTACTGCACCAGGTCCAGCTGGATCGACGGCACTTTGCGGTCGTAACCCGCAAGACGGGCATTGCGCAGGCTT
>JAGQVN010000290.1 GCA_020437905.1 Flavobacteriales bacterium | reverse complement strand
CGGATCACACGGTCCTCATCCTACATCGTGCAGGAGCTGGAGGCACGAAGGGCGTGGGACGACACCATGGCATACCACTATTCCAAGCTCGCCGAACATGGCCTTGCCACCTTGAACACCTCGGCATACGACAACCTGCGGTCGGTAGGTTTCGACCTGATCAGCAACGATAGCATCCGTATCGCACTCACTTCCCTGCATGGCATTACCTACAACCGTTTCGTCCAATTCGAGCGAGAACTGGCGGCGGACAACCAGAGCATGGTCATTACCCCCGTTTTCCTGAAACGGATACGGATGACGGGTCCTTGGAACCGCGCAGAACCGATCGATCTTGACCGGCTCTATGACGATATTGAATTCATCGAGATGGCGCGATGGAAAGCGACCACAATGGGCTTTCTCGCGCAGCTATACGAAGGGGCAATCATTAGTACAAGCGACCTGATGCGCATGATCGAGCAAGAGTTGGACAAGAAAGAGTGATGAACGATCACGAAGACTCTGCCTTGATGACACATCCTTCCATTCAACGAAGCACTTTGCCGATCGTGGCACTTGCCTTTTCACTCCTGATCGGCTGTTCACAACCCACATCGAAGATGAACTCACAGGAACTGAACACCTTCGCCAAGGAATACACGGCCTCCTGGTGCAGCCAGACCCCATCTCGGGTTGCTACGCATTTCGCTGAGGGTGGCTCGCTCACGATCAACGACGGAGAACCATCCATAGGTCGCGAAGCCATCGCCGCTGCGGCACAGTCGTTCATGACCGCGTTCCCGGATATGATCGTCCGCATGGACAGCTTGGTGGAAAAGAGAGACCACATTGAGTATCACTGGACACTGATCGGCACCAACACCGGGCCGGGCGGCACGGGCCGAGCGGTCAACATCAGTGGCTATGAGGAATGGGCCTTATCGAAGGATGGGCTGATCCAACGATCGCTCGGGCACTTCGATGCGGAGGAATACGCACGGCAGCTGAACGGATAGGTCCGACTTTATACCGGCACCTTCTCCAACGCATACTTCTTCAACAAGGCCGCATAGCGCGGGTCCTTCCGTGCTCCGTCATAGCGCACATCGCCCTTTAGGAACTCCACGGTGAAATAACCCGGGTTGGAGAGGTTGAACTCCAATTGCTCGAAGGCCTTGTCCAGCTCGCCCGCCAGGATGTAGGTGACCGCGAGGTCGTAAAGCGGCATGATGCCATAGCCCACATCCTTCGCATAGGGCAGCAGCTCGGTTCCTTTCACGGCCATTTGGATCCCACGTTCCCCTTGTCCTGCCCCGGCGAGCGCAATGCCCAGTGAACTATGGTAGCGGGCATCCTCTGGGTGTTCCGGCAACTCCTTCTCCAGCAGGACCGCCGCCTCCTTGAACTTCTGCTTAGCAACCTCCATTTCGCCCAGGCGCTGGCGCAGGAAAGCCTCGGCCAGAGCCGCGGGGTACACTTCGATCTTGGTCTTGTGCCACCCGTCGGGCAGGGCGGCAACACGGTCAAGGGCTGCCTCGATCTTTCCATCGGCCATCTCCAGGTTCAGCATGGCCCAGGTGTACCAGGCGTGTTCATGATCCACCATATCGAAAGCCGCGTAGGCCTCAGGAACGGGGCCCTTCCAGCAGTAGAAATTCATGCCCCTGTAGATGTACGGCCAGTTCTCGTCGGGTGCCAGTTCGATCGCCTTGTCCGCCACGGCTATGGCCTCCGGGAAGCGGTGCGCCCACATGTAAGCCCATGACAGTTCCATGAAGTTGCCCGCTTCCTTCGGACTGAGTGCGACCGCCTTTTTGAGTTCCGAAATGCATTCCTCGATCCGCCCTTCGGTGAGCATGACCATCGCACGGGCATGGATCAGATCGGAATTATTGGGCAGACCTTTCTCTGCGATGGACCAGTGCTCCATGGCCCTCTGTTTGTCGCGGAAGGCCCAATTGTAATAGTCGCCGATGGCCAGGTGTACGCCTGGCTCGTCCGGTCCACGCTCAAGCGCTTCCTGCGCGGCCTGGGTCGCCATGGCGCGACGCTCATCCGTCTGGTCGGTCCGCAGGTAATAGACCCGCGCATGGCAGCGCGCCAGTTCGGCATAGGCCAGAGCGAAGGTGCTATCGAGCTCAACGGCCTGTTCCAGGTTCTCAATGGCCTGTATCGCGGTCTCACCGAGGAAGTGGTCCTTGTGCGAAAGGTGCCGTCCTTTCAAATAGGCCTGATAGGCTTCGATGTTCTGCGTGGGCGCTTGGGCCAGGCTGTTCGTCTCAGCAGGCGTCAGGGTGCGCTGCAGCATGCCCGCTATGGCCACGGCGATCTCCCGTTGGATGGTGAACAGATCATTCACCGATCGGTCGTAGCTCTCCGCCCAGAGGTGGGCATCGCTTGCCACATCGATCAGCTGGGCCGTGATGCGCAGTTGGTCCCCGGCGCGCTGCACGCTCCCTTCGAGGATGGCGCCCACGTTGAGCTGCCTGCCGATCTCGCCGATGGAGAGGGCATCCCCTTTGAACTTCATGCAGGTGGTGCGGCTGATCACGTGCATGTCCTTGATCTTGGCCAGCTGCGTGATGATGTCCTCGGTGAGCCCGTCGCTGAAGAACTCCTGCTCCGG
>JAGQVN010000289.1 GCA_020437905.1 Flavobacteriales bacterium | reverse complement strand
GGTGATCACCGCGTTGCGTTGGTCCAGGTCCGCGATGGTCGCGGCCCGGGCCATGTCGCTCGTGTGCCCCTGCCGGATCAACTCTTGCAGTTCCTCCTCGGGCATGTCAGGATCGAAGCTCAACAAGTCCGCCGTTTCCACCGAGGCGCTCGCCGCCATGTCATCCGATCCCACCTGTTGCACTTCCTCCACGATCGCCACGGGTTCAGCACCAGGCTCCGGTTTGGTGTTCAACTTGGCGATGTCCTCGCTGAGCCGATCGATCCGTTCCTGGATCGCCGCCTTCTCCTCCTTGTCCTTGGTGGCGTTCTGCAATTGCTTCAGCTCGGCCAGTCGGTTCTCCAGAACGAAGAGCTGTTGTTCCCTGGTCAACTCCGCGGGCTCGGGTCCGATCGTCCGTTGCTCTTCCTCCTGTTCACGGATCTGCTCCGGTGTAAGCCCCCCCGGTACCACCACGGTCGGAGCATCAGCCGTGGTGTTCGGCTCGATCGGCGACCGATCCGATCCAGTGCGATCATCAGGCACCGGGACCCCCGCAGCAGCGGTCGCCAATAACACATCACCACCGGCGGGTGCTCCAGCATTACCTCCGACCGAACGTTCCGTACCAGGACCATCGGTCACCGTGGTCGCATCCGCCTGCGTTGCATCCTGGGTCGCGTGCTCAGGATCTTGGTAGGCCATTGTCGTCTCCCGACCTTGCATGGCCTCCACCGGTGAACCGCTGGCAGATCGGGTGCCTGTTCGTGCAGTGGGAGCACCGTCCTCGGCCAAGGCCAGCTCCCAATCAAAGGTCTCTGCCTCCAGGCGCCGCTCCTCCGCCGCAAGCTCGGCCTCGAAGCGTTGGTCGATCACCAGTTCCGCGACCCGCTCATCGTTCCCGGCTACCCGGCTTTTCAGCGCGTTCACCGCAGCAAGGTCCATCTCCGTGGCAGCGATGTTCCCCGCCGCACCTTGTTCCAAATTGGCTACGAGATCGGCCTTGGCCTGTGCGATACGTGCCTCGGTCTCTGCCTGATCCGCCTTGCGGAACGCCGCATTCACTTCGTCATCCAAGTATTGCGCCTGTTGCGTGTATTCAGTGATCTGCCGGTCCAGTTCGGCGCTTCGCGACTTGTTCCTGGTGGCATCACGCTCGGTCTTCAAGCGGGCGATGCGGTCCAGCAGCTCAGTATGCTCGGTCCGCTGCGCATTGGCCGATGCCATGCGCTTTTCCACCTCCCGGTCCGCCTCTGACGCTGCTCGTCGCATCTGTTCGCTCACCGGGATCTCCCGCTCCGGACCGCTGCGCGCGTCCTGCTCCGCTTTCAGTGCCGTAAGCTTCACCAAGGTCTCTTGATCATTGGATGCGGACACGGCCGCTGCCAATTCCGTCGCCAATACCCCTGAGCGTTGGGCAGAAGCTGCAGAGGCCATGCGCTTGAGCTCAAGCTCCTCCCCAGCTTCGATCGCAGCGCGGGCCCTCAGGTTGGCCTGCTTCGCCAGGGTCCGCTCACGCGCCGCATCCTTGGTCAGCTCATTGCGTGTCTCTTCCGAACCTGCCGCTTCGGCCTGGGTCAGGAGCTCGCCTGCACGCTTGCCATGGGTGTCGGCTTCCTGAACGGAACGAAGCGCAACGGTGTAAGCCTCTCCGGTGCGCTCCTCCAATTCGTTCATCCGTTGCCGGTCCTCCTGTTCGAACGCCCGGGACAATTCCACGGCACCCTGCTTGGTCATGTCGCCACTGAAGCCCGCCTGCCCGATCAGGTCCATTGGTGCAACTTCCTGCTCCGGCTCCTGAGCCACGACCTCTCGTGCTTCGCCAATATCCAGACGGGCACGACGCTTGATCTCCGCCAGCGCCAGCGCGATCATGTCCTCATCGAGCGGATCATCGAAGTAGTTCTTGATGATCAATCGTTCCTGTCCGCTCTGATCGACCAACGTGAGTTCCTGCCGATACGCCCTGGGCACGTCGCTGGCGGGCACTTCCACAATGCCGGCATGCATGCGCCCGCTCGGACCAGCTTCCACCAGGAAACGATACCGCCCACTGCGCGGCAGTGAGAGGATGTACGAACCGTTGATGTCCGTGGAGACCGTCGTAATGACCTCGCGGGTGAGGCCATCCTCCACGGTGATCTTGGCCTTGCGATCATCGGCGTTGAACTCCGATGCGAAGGTCCCCTTCAATACCGTGAGCGTGAGCGGCACCTGTCGGGTGCTGATGCGGTACACATGCAGCATATCCTGACGGCTGGAACGGCCACTTGCAAAGCAGGCCTGTTCTCCTGCGGCATCGACCAGGTAGAATAGGTCGTCGTCCGGTGTATTCACTGCGAAGTCCAGGTTCTCTGGGGGACCGAAGACATCCATGCCCTTGTCGAAGGTGCTTTTGAACACGTCGTAGCCACCCATGCTGGAATGGCCTTTGGAAGCGAAGTAGAAGGTCTTCCCATCCGGTTGGAGCACCGGGAAATCCTCATCCTGGTCGGTGTTGATGAAGCCTGCCAGCCGGATCGGTGCCGAGAACGTCCCGTTGGGCATCCGTTCGGCGCGATAGATGTCGCGTCCGGTCCTGCCATCCTTGCCATAGCTACTGAAAAAGAAGGGACCAGGCTCCTCGGGGAGGTAGACAAGAAAGCGTTCACCGCTCTTCTTATCGTAACTGCTCAACAATTCCTCCGGCGTCACCACGATGCGGCCACCGATGCCCTCCAGGTCGTAGTAGCGGAAGAATTCGTTGGCATCGACCTCCACCTTATTGTGGACCGTTACGTCCTTCAGGTTGTTGAGCAAGAGCTGACCATTGCGGGCCTGTTTCTCCAAGGCATCCACGGGATGATCGGCGATGGCCTTTTTGTCGCCCGTACCTCGGAATCGCTGGTAAGCGTTCAGCGCGTCGGCGAAGCGATAATTGAGGTGATAGGCCCTTCCCAGGTAATACCATGCCAGGGCCGGGATCCCTGGATCCTCCACGGAATACTTGAGAAAACCGATGGACTTCTCGTGGTCGTCGCCGCTGAACAGCAGGCATGTGCCGAAATGGTAATTGAGCTGCCGGTCCGAAGGCTCCAGGCTGACGAGCTGGGAGTACATCGGCATGGCCTCCGCGAACTTCTCCTGTCCGAAGAGCGCGTCGGCCTTTGACCGCAGCTGCGCATCGCCACCCTGTCCGAAGGTGGCACATGCGAGCAACAGTCCGTTCAACAGGCAGATGGAACGGGTCAACATGGAAGAGTGGCCCTTTGTACCCCGATCGACGCTCAGATGTTTCATCGTTGGTCGTCGTTCCTTGACGCCAGGGTCAGGCGGTTCTCTTCACCGCGCCGCAATCGGCCGATGTTCTGACGGTGGGTGTAAAAGACCAGCAGGCAGAGCGCGACGGAGAAGTATTGCAGGAGTATGCTGTCCTCGCGGTACACGAAGATCACTGCCAGGGGAAAGCACAGCGCGGCAATGAGCGAAGCCAGCGATACGAAGCGAGCGGTCCAGAGCACCAGGCCGAACACAATGAAACAGATGAGGGCCACACCCGGATGCAGGGCCACGACGCCACCGAAGGAAGTGGCAATGCCTTTTCCGCCGCGGAAGCCCGCGAACACCGGATACAAATGACCCAGGACAGTACAAAGGGCCAGTACCAGACGCAAGGCTATCCACTCATCCGTTCCCGGCTCCAGCCCGCTGAACGCCGGCAGCACCCGCACGGGAACGAAGCCCTTCAGCATGTCGATGAGCAGTACCGGCACGCCTGCCCGCACGCCCAGTACACGGAAGGTGTTCGTCGCGCCGGCGTTCATGGAACCATGTTCACGGATGTCCACGCCATGGAAGCGTTTGCCCCACCACACCGCCGTGGGGATGCTGCCTGCCAGGTAGGCGAGCACGACAGACACTACCATATAACCCATGCTGACCTCCATGGCTACAAGCCGTATCGATCCCGGAACTCGTCCACCTTGCGTTTGTTGGTGAGGATGAAGCGGTACGGGGCATCATCCTTCTTGCCTTCCTGAACGGTCTTGTCCTCCTTCAGGTCGCCCAGCATGGTGTTGAACTCCGCATCGCTGCTGTACGCATAAAGGTAGTTCCGCGTATACTGGAAGAAGTAGTAGGTGCGGTCGTCGAGCATCAACAATACCGTCATGCTGTCCCCACTGCGCTTTCGTTGCAGTTCCACCTTTCCCTTCACATAGCGGAACATCGTTTTCTTCAAAATGCTGGCAATGCCGATCTGCCCTTTGCTCACCCAGCTCTCCTCGGTGTCGTTCCATTCGAGGTCCAGGTCGCAGAGCACCAGGCTCTTCACCAGTTCATCCGGCAGCTTTTTTATCTCGCCCTTGATGCTGAGGTCGGAAATGAGCTTGTCCGACTTCTCCAGGCCCAGCACTTCCCGCAACATGCGCTCGTACGGTGTCTTGGTGATATCCACCATCTTCTGCTCCGGGTAAGCGCTGATCTCACCGGCCATGCGCTCCAAGGCGTTGTCCAGGAAGAAGAAGTTGATGAGCGAGACCACCTTGGCGCTCGTGGTGGGACCCTGGCTGAAATGCTCAAGTGCTCCGTACTGATCCACCGAGACGCGGCCCAAGTCCAGGCCATGGGAGATGCTACCATCCCCTGCGATGCGGCAATCGTCCACGTTCAAGGCCACCAGGTCGCCGGGCAGTTCGCGCTGACGGATCTTGTCCTTGTTGGAGATCATGTACTCGCGCTTCGCCTTGTCATAGAACAGCACACCGCTGGCGTTGATCACCGGTACATCCTTTTTGTCCTTCTTCAAGCTCAGGAACGTGCCGTAGGTCCGGAAGGGGTCATCGGCGGTGACGAACACACCGTTCCCGACCGCATCGCCCCGGTCGTTCTGCACGGTATCGGCCACGGGGATGAACACCTCGTTCGGATCGATGTCCCCGGTGAAGCGCATCCAGTTCTTCTCCAGCCCGGAACAGCCGTGCAGGATCCGGGTACTACCCTGGAACTCCCATTCCTTCACCGACGCACGCACCAGGATGTCGCCGTGGAAATCGAAGGCCGGGCTCAACTGAAAGCCTTCATCCTCCAACACCTTGCCCCGCGCAAAGGTCTGGTAGGCGGTGTCCACGTTGATGTTGGAAAGGTGGATCTTGAAGCTGTTCTTGTTCTCGTCCACGTAGTCGATGTCCCCTTCCCCGCTGTAGTTCCGCTTGGCCTTGATCTGGGCCGTGGCATTGTAAATCGTGTGGTACTTCGTGACGTAGTTCGCTGTGATCACCGTGTTCTCCAGTGGATCCATCACCGCGTTCTTCCGGATGCGCACCCGCATGCTGTCCGGCGTGATCAATGCATCGGCCACCTGGATGTACTGCACTTCGTTGGCGGTGATCAGATGCTTTTTCAGGTCGTAGCGCGCCTTGGGTGCCATGAAGCTGAGCGAATCCTGGTCCGGGCGGATGCTGATGAAGTTGGAGCCGGACAATTGGAGGTCCTCGGAACCGGCCGCGGCGGTACGGTCGCTCTCCAATTCGATGTCACCCTGGTCCATGAACCACTTGAAGCGGTCCATGTAGCAGATATACTGGTTCACCGGGAACTCCACGATGGTCTCGTCGCCGTTGCTCACGAACTCTCCGACGCGTTCATCCAGTTTCACGGTGGCGTTCACGTTGTCCGTCCGGAAAGCGATGCTGGCCGTATCGCCCTCGGTCAGGCGGAAGTCGGAGGTGTCGGCATGCAGTTGCATGGTGCGGAATGCGAACAGGTCCGAGCGCAGGGTGGCGTTGGAGAAATCCACGAGCCCCGCACCGGTCATGCCCGAAGCGGTGAGGTCCGTACTGCCATAAAGTTCTGCTTGCTCAGCGTACATCACCATGGGGTCCTGCGTTACTTCGGCATGCAGCAATTCCCTGCTCGGCTCCAGGCGCACGAAGATCTCGGAGCCGTTCACCTGGGGGACGTCCAAGGCTGCCGTGCTGGCCGAATTGATCAGCGTATCGGCCACCCCGAAGGTGCTGTCCGGACAGAACACGAAGGACTTGGAATAGGCCATGGTGGTCAGGAAGGACATCTCGCCATCCCCCTGAAGGCCGTTGTAGTTCAGCGTGACCGTATTGGTGAACTTGCTGCGCTTGCCATAGAGCGGTGCGCCGCCATCACCGGTGGAACGCACGAAGCCCAGGGAATAGTCGGGTTGCAACCGCAGCGTCTCGCGGATGTCCGGGAAAATGCCTGCGCTCACCAGCGTGCCGTCGAAGTTGAGACCTGCATTGGTGAAGTTGTCCAGGCTGTCGATCTGGAACGGGTCGCTCCGGTAGTAGAAGCGGTCCCTGTCGTACACACCTTTCTGGATCTCCTTGCGATCATAGAACACAAAGGATTCCTGCGCACTGTTGAACTTCGGGAACTCCGGATAGTCCTCTTCCTTCAGGCCGCTCTTATTGCCGGGCTGATCGATCTCCAATGTACCGGTGACCATCTCCAGGACATTCTTCACGCGCTTCAGTCCGTAGCGGCCGTTCTCATCCGGTTCGAAAGTGTCGGCATAGAAGCTCACTGAATCCACGTTCAACAGGTCGATGACGAAGGGCTCGTAGTGGAAGTAGTACTCCTTTCCGTGGAACTGAAGCTTCCCGGCCTGGACCATGCCGCCGAAGGTGAAGTCCCGCCCTTTCTTGATCACCACCTTCTGGTCGGCCGGATAGATCTTCACGTCCTGGCTGTCGCTCACGATGATGCGCGACACACCTTCCAAGGCCAGGTCGTAGTTCAACAGGTTCAGGGTGCCGTTCACGCCGTTCTCCCCGTTGCTGTTGATCTGCAACACGTCGTAGTCCTGCTTGCCGGCGTTGCACAGGATGTGCTGCTTCAGGCGGGGCTTCACCATCACCCACTCCTCCTCCACGTCGTAGTCCAGGTAGCCCTTGTTGGCCAGGTCGATCAACTGCGAGATGATCTGCTCCTTCTGGATCCGGCTGAACACCGCGTAATCCTGGGCATAGAACTCGTTGCCGTTCTTCTTGGTGTAGTCGTACAAGCGCGCCAGCGGATGGACCTGGTCGATGCCCAGCAGGGCCATGTAACGCTTGTTCTTGAAGTAGTCGAAGCTCTCGAAGGACACGCGCGTCTGCGTGCTGCCCGGCAAGTTGCCGATCTGTACCAGGGGGTCACCCTGCTTCCAGGTGAGCACCTCGAAGTACATGTCCAATGCGTGGAAGCTGTCGTAGAAGGGCGCCTTGCCCAGTCCTTCATCCTTCTTGATCAGGGTGAGCTGCTTCTTCTCCTTCAAGAAGCGCAGGCTGGCGCTCGGGTGATGGATGGAGTCCTGATCGAGCTTGATCACCACGGACACGTTCTCACTGGTGATACGCTCCGGTTCGATGCTGTAGGTGAGCCCCTTGGTTATGATGAAGGGCTGCTTCTCCCGGTAAAAGGTCATGTAGGCCGGCTGCTCCTTGGTGCCATAGCCCTGCAACTGCGCACCCTCCATGGTGAAACCACCTTCGAAGTCGATGCCTTCGGCGATGTCGCGGATGCGGATGCGGCGGTCGTAGCTCTCGAATCGCGGATAGCTGGCCTTGTCGGCGGTGACGTTCGCCAGGACCTTGTCGACCAGGCGGCCCAGCATGGAACGCTCGAAGTAGGGATCGTTGAATTTCACGCTGTCCACCTCGAAGGTGGTGCTCTTCATTCGCACCTCATAGCCGCTGTTCCATTCGGCGAAGGTGGCCGCAGGTTTCAGCCCGGCCCGCTCCCAGGTGACCTTGCCGCCCTTGCCGATCCAGATGCCGGAGGTGGGGTAATACACTCCCTGCGTGCCCAGGATCACCGCACTGTCGTTCTTGGCGTAGCATACCAGGTCCAGGTCCGGGAACACCACCTTGGGCACCGAATCGAAGGCGAAGCTGAAATTGCCCGAGCGGCTGCGCCAATGGGCACTGGCGCTGTGGTACATCGTATTGTCGCGGAACAGGCCGCCGCACATCTCGATGTAGGCCTCGAAATTGCGCTTCCGTCCGCTGGCGATCACTTCATCGATGCTCTTCATCCAGGCATCGAACTCATCCTTCTTCCTTCCTCCGGTCGCAAAGGCCGCCACCGCGCTCAGGTAATCCCGGAACTCGGGGAAAGGCTTGAAGCGCTTCTTCTGCATGGCGTTCGCCACCGCCACCACCTGCTTCTGCTGGGCCGCATCGAAGTAGCCGCTGGTCCAAGCCGGGGCAAAGGTCTCGGTGATGAAGGGCCTCCCCTCCTTCTTGTCCGCCGACTCCAGCAGGTCGGTCATTTCCTGCAGAAAGGCAGCGGGGTCCTCGGAGAAGGGTTGCGATTGGGCGAAGCTGAACCGCCCGGTCAACAACAGCCCGACCACTGCCAGGTGGCGGAGACCGGTCCAGGACCGGCGGTTCAGGATCTCTGGCATAGCAGCATGGCCCATTCGTTCTCGTGGAGCACTTCCACGGGCCGGGCACCAGCGGCCTGTGCGCCTTCCTCCATCCGGGGCACATCGCCGGAGAGGAAGCCGCTGAGCAGCAGATGACCACCCGGCCGCAGGGCGTTCACCAGGGCCGGCATGTCCCGCAAAAGCGTGTTGCGTTCGATGTTGGCCAAAATAGCATCCCACTTTTCCGTGCCGAGCAGGGCGGCATCCCCCTTTTCCACAGCGATATCGTGACAAGCCGCCACGCGCACGTTCTCCTCCGCGTTCAGCACGGCCTGCCCATCGTTGTCCACCGCAAGCACCGGCCGCGCCCCCATCCGCGCCGCCAGGATGGCCAGCACCCCCGTACCACAACCCAGATCGCACACGGCCCTGCCTGCAAGGTCCAGGCCAAGCATGGCTCGCACCATGGCGCGGGTGGTGGCGTGGTGACCCGTGCCGAAGGCCATCTTGGGCGTGATGACCAGCTCGTAGCGCACCTTCGGGTCCGGTTCATGAAAGTCCGCCCGGATCAGCACGTCCTGGCCGACACGCACAGGCTGGAAGTTCTTCTCCCATTCCTGGTTCCAGTTGATGTCCGGCAGCGGACGCACGCTGAAGTTCACCTTCACCCCTGGTGTGTGCATCACGCTGAGCCCCGCCAGGGCGGAACGGTCGTAGTGCGAAGTGGCGATGTAAGCCTTCAGGCCACCGGTGGTCTCCTCGAAGGCTTCGTAGCCGATGCCTTCCAGCTCCACCAGTAATATGTCGCGCCAGGGTTCCGTGGGTGCCAACAACAGGTCGACCTCGGTCCAGGTGGTGCTCATACCCCCCGGCGTTCCGCTACGCACCGCGCGGCGATGCGCACGAGCTCCAGGAACTGACCGGCGTCCAATGAGGCACCACCGATCAGGCCGCCGCTCACATCGGGCAGGGCGAAGAGCTCGGCCGCGTTGTCCGGCTTGCAGCTGCCGCCGTACAGCACCGGCACCGGCTCCGCCGCCGGACCCAGCAGGCGCACCAGCTGTTCCCGGATGAAGCCATGCATCTCCTGGGCCTGTTCGGGCGTGGCCGTGCGACCCGTACCGATGGCCCAGACCGGTTCGTAGGCGACCACCAGTCCGCCCAACTGCTCGGCAGGCAGCCCCTTCAAGGCCGTGGCGAGCTGCTCACCGACCACCACATGATGCCTGCCGGCCTCGCGTTCGCTCAACTCTTCTCCGCAGCAGTAGATGGCCGTCATGCCAGCACTCAGCAAGGCCTTCACCTTGTACGCCACACGGGCGTCGTTCTCCCCGTCGTACCGGCGGCGCTCGCTGTGGCCCACGATGCAGGCCTGCACCCCGATGCTTTGAAGCATGGGCACGCTCACTTCACCGGTATAGGCACCCTGTGCCTCGGCATGGCAGGTCTGGGCGGCCACACGCACAGCGCTATCGGAACAGGCGGCCACCACGGCTTCCAGGAAAGGAAAGGGTGGTGCCACCAGCACCTCCACACCTGCCGCACGTTCAGCGATCGCCACCGCACGGGCCAGCGCCACGGCACCGGCACGGTCGGTGTGCATCTTCCAATTGCCTGCAAGGATCGTACGCATGCTTCAGGTCGGGTTGGGTTGATGGGCAAAGATGGGCAGCGATGAACGATCGCCTGCACCGGACAACTTTCGCCGATCGCGCGATCGGATGATCAGGTGATCAGGTGATGCTTTCGCTCCCCTCAACGGCGCGAGCGGCCGCGCTCGTGTCGGTGAAACACATGTCGATTCCGCAAAAGGCTGGACGCACGCCCGAAAAGGGAGCGCGTGCGGATG
>JAGQVN010000288.1 GCA_020437905.1 Flavobacteriales bacterium | reverse complement strand
GCTGAGCACGGGAAAAGAGAGCCGGGTGACCTCCGATGGCAAGTGGAACGCAGTGATCAATGGCGCTCCGGATTGGGTGTATGAAGAGGAGTTCGAGTTCACCAAGGCTTACGCATGGAGCCCGAAAGGCAACAAGCTGCTATACCTGCGCAGTGATGAGAGCGCAGTCCGCGAGTTCGACCTGACCTACTTCCGGGACCAACTGTACCCGGAGGAGTACCGCTTCAAATATCCCAAGGCCGGGGAAGACAACAGTCAGGTGCGTCTCTATGTGTATTACCTGTCCTCCGGGCTGACCACATCCGTGCCTCTGGGGTTCGACGATGCTGACCCGTACTTGCCCAGATTCGGGTGGACCACGAGCAACGACAAGCTTTGGTTCATGCAAATGGACCGGCTTCAGCAGACGAAGGGGATCTACACGGTGGATGTATCCGAACTGCGGCCGGTCCAGGCCGGCTACAGGGCCGTGGAGATCTACAAGGAGACCGCCCCGACCTATGTGGAGGTCACGAACGACCTGCATTTTCTGGAGGACGGCAGCGGCTTCATCCTGACGAGCGAGCGCGACGGATGGAACCACATCTATTGGTGCAGCATGGACGGACGCACACAGCGGGCCCTCACCCAGGGTGAATGGGACGTGGTCGCGGTGGACGGCATCGACCATGAACGACGCGTGATCTTCACCGCCAGCAAGCGGAGTGCCACGCGGCAGGAGGTCTATGCGGTGGGTCTGAACGGTAAGGGCCTGGTGGAACTGTCCCCACCGGGAGGCTTCAATGACGCGGAATGGAGCAGTGGGTTCCGGTATTTCATCAACACCCATAGCACGGCGAACAGCCCGTACGACATCACGCTGCACGACAGCAAGGGTAAGCTGGTCAAGCAACTGAAGGATAATGCCCGGTTGAAGGAGACCCTTGCTTCGGTCGGGATCGCGCCCGTGGAGTTCTTCACCTTCAACACGGACGAAGGGATTGCCTTGAACGGCTGGATGATCAAGCCCCCAGGCTTCCAGGAAGGCCAGCGCTACCCGGTCCTGGTCGTGCAGTACAGCGGACCGAACAGCAATGAAGTGCTGGACCAATGGGGCGGTCGCAACATGCTTTGGAACCAAATGTTGGCCCAAAAGGGCTATGTCGTGGTGTGCGTCGATCCGCGAGGGACCGGTCGCCGAGGCCACGATTTCCGCCACATCACCTATGGCCAGCTGGGCAAGTACGAGACGAAGGACCTCATAGCCACCGCGCAGTGGCTGGGACAGCAGCCATACATCGATGCCCAAAGGATCGGTGTTTGGGGTTGGAGTTACGGAGGCTACATGAGCAGCCTTTGCATCACCAAAGGGGCCGATGTCTACAAAACGGCGATCGCCGTGGCGCCGGTGACCAACTGGCGCTACTACGATACCATTTACACCGAGCGCTATATGGGCCTTCCGCAAACGAACCCGAAGGGCTACGATGACAATAGTCCGATCAACCACGTCGAGAAGTTGCAGGGGAATTACCTGCTGATCCATGGCGTTGCGGATGACAACGTCCACTACCAGAACGCCGCCGAGATGGTGAATGCATTGGTCCGTGCCAACAAGCCCTTTGAGCAGTTCATGTACCCGGACCGCAACCATGGCATCTACGGGGGTACCACACGCTGGCATCTTTTCGACCTGATGACCGACTTCCTGGAGCGCAAGCTCTGATCCGGCGAACGCGTACATTGGGTCCCAGTTGAACCTGAACCACCGATCGGAACCATGGAAAATGATGACCTCGTTGAGGACGCCGGCAGGCGCATGTCGGCCGCGGCCATAGCGGACCAGGGACACCCCAGAGGGCTCTATGTCCTGTTCATGGCAGAGATGTGGGAGCGCTTCTGCTACTACGGCATGCGCGCCCTGCTTACGCTTTACCTCATCGACATCCTGTTGAAGGGAGACTCCCAAGCCTTTCTGATCTATGGTGCCTATACTGCGCTGGTCTATGCCGCTCCGGTGCTCGGGGGCCGCATAGCCGACCAGATCCTTGGATACCGGATCGCGGTGATCCTGGGGGGAATACTCATGGCCATCGGGGAATTCATGATCCTGGGTGGCACCGAACATTGGTTGCTCATAGGCATGGGGACCATCATCGTGGGCAACGGCTATTTCAAGGCCAACATCAGTTCCATCGTGGGCAAATTGTACGAGGACGGCGATCCGCGCCGCGACTCAGGCTTCACCATCTTTTATATCGGCATCAACATCGGCGCCTTGCTGGCCACCACCGTATGTGCTGAAGTGGGGATCAAGTACGGTTACGACAAAGGCTTCGCGCTTGCCGGCCTGGGCATGATCCTGGGCGTGATCTTCTTCATCGCCGGACAGAACACCTTCCGCCAGAACGCCGAACCGCCGAACCCGGAGAAACTTCACAAGCCGTACCTCGGGCCGTTGACGCAGTTCCAGACCGTGATCGTCGGATCCCTGTTGGTGATCCCGATCCTGTACATGTTCATCAAGTTCAATCAGGTGGTGGGGATTCTGCTCGCATTGGTGGCCCTCTATGTGATCTACAGCTTGTTGGCCAGAGGCGTGAAGGAGGGCAATGTGCTTCGGGACCGGATGATCGTCTTCATCATCCTGATGTTCTTCAACATCGTGTTCTGGGCCTGCTTCGAACAGGCTGGGACGTCCCTGACCCTCTTCGCTGAGCGTAATGTGGACAGGAATATCATGGGCTGGGAGATGGGCGCTGCGACCACGCAGTTCTTCAACCCTTTCTTCATCATCGTCATGGGGTCCATCTTCTCCATGTTGTGGGTGTACCTGAACAAGATCGGGAAGAACCCGAACATCCCGATCAAGTTCGGCATCGGCATCATCCTGCTCGGCATGGGCTACCTGGCCGTTCAGATCGCGCCTGTGTCAGAGGCTTTCCTGGTCCCCCTTTGGACCTTGACCCTGCTCTACTTCCTGCATACCACAGGCGAGCTCTTTATCAGTCCGATAGGGCTTAGCATGGTGACCAAGCTGGTACCGAAGGATATGACCGGTACGGCCATGGGTGCCTGGTTCCTGAGCTTCGCCGGCTCCAATTACGTGGCCGGGTTGATCGCCACGCTGACCGGTGCGGAGGGTGAAGGTGGAGAAGGAGAAGCATTGGATGCGGCTGCCTCCCTGGCCACCTATTCCGACGTGTACACGACCATGGGTATGGTCACTGTCGGCATCGGCGTGTTCCTGCTGCTCGTATCCGGGCCTCTGAACAAGATGATGCACGGGGTGCGCTGATCACCGCGTGACATCGTTCATTTATTTCACCCTGACCGACAGGCCATGAGCAGAACCCCGCGTGTACATCCGAAAGGGCTGTACCTCCTGTTCTTCACCGAAATGTGGGAACGTTTCGGGTACTACCTGATGCTGGGCATCCTGTTCCTGTACATGATCGGGGGTATCGATGGTGGTGGCCTTGGCTTGGATGAAGGCAGCGCTCACGACATCTACGGCACGTATATCGCACTGGTGTACCTCACTCCGTTCGTCGGCGGGTTGCTTGCGGACCGGGTTTTCGGCTATCGGCGGACGATCATTTTCGGGGGCGCCACAATGGCCGCCGGTTACCTTACCCTCGCCATCCCCGGTCCAACTGCGTTCTATCTGGCCCTAGGACTGGTCATCGTTGGCAACGGGTTCTTCAAACCCAACATCAGCACGCTGCTCGGGAACCTGTACAACAAGCCCGAATACGTGAAGCTGAAGGACCGTGGGTACAACATCTTCTATATGGGCATCAACATCGGAGCCTTCGTCTGCAATTTCGTGGCAGCCTGGCTGCGGAACGAGTATGGCTGGGGATATGCCTTTGCCGCCGCTGGTGTAGGCATGCTGATCGGCCTGGCCATCTTCATCAGCGGTAAAAGCACCTTGGAGGAGGCAGATCAGCTCAAGCCGGTGCAGAAGGAGGACATGCCCCTGTCCCGGATCTATACCACCATTTTCATCCCTGTTCTGGCCTTTGCGGTGCTGGGCTATTTCGTGGCCGGCCTGTTCGGCGCCCAGGACTTGTTGGGGTCCAAAAGCAATGATGTGTTCCTCTTCGCCTGTATACCGGTCGTCTACTACTACCTGGGGCTATACCTGAAGGCCTCCGTGGAGGATAAGCGGAGCATCGGCTCGCTACTGTACATCTTCGGTGTGGTCATCGTATTCTGGGCCATCTTCCATCAGAACGGCAACGTGCTGACCGCATGGGCCGAGCGTTTCACGGACCGGGAGGTCCCCGCCGCCATGACCGGGATGGTGCAGGCGATCGGTGCGGACCAGGTGGTCGCAATGCCTGGTGCGGGCGAAACTGCCGACGTGTACTTGGAAAACCTGGAGGAAGCGGCCATGCCACAGGAAGGATCGCCGTTGGTCCTGGTAAGCACCGAGATCTTCCAGTCGTTGAATCCCTTTTTCGTGGTGCTGCTTACGCCATTGATCCTGGTGCTTTGGGGCTTCCTGGCGAAACGGGACCGGGAACCGAGCACGCCCGCGAAGATCGCGCTGGGCCTGTTCATCACTGGGTTGAGCACGCTGGTCATGATCATGGCCGTGAAAGCCAGTGGCAACGGGGCCATGAAAGTGAGCGCTTGGTGGTTGGTCAGCACCTACGCGGTGATCACCTTCGGAGAGCTTTGCCTGAGCCCGATGGGCCTGTCGCTGGTGAGCAAGTTGAGCCCTCCACGACTGACCGCCCTGATGATGGGTGGGTGGTTCATGAGCACCGCCATCGGCAACAAGCTGAGCGGTGTGCTGGGCCACATGGGCAGCGATAGCGACGACAAAGCCCTGGTATTCTATCTGAACTTTGCCGGGGCCATGGCCTCCGCCCTGTTGCTGTACCTGGCTGTGCGCACCATTCGAAACGTGATGGTCGAGAAGACCGGACACGCTTAAGGTGCATCTGGCTTTCACGCGGCATGGAAATTGCACACTGAACATATAACATGGAACGCATGCGACATTTTATAATTGCACTGCTCGTACTGATCGCCGGACCCGTGCTCGCCCAGGATCATGGGAGCAAGGGGGGGATCAACTGGCTCAGCATCGCGGAGATGCAACAGGCCGTGAAAAAGGCCCCGCGGCCGGTGATCATGGATGTTTACACCGAATGGTGCGGCCCCTGCAAAATGCTGGCCGCCAAAACCTTTACGGACCCGAAATTGGTCGAATACGTGAACAAGAACTTCTACGCGGTCAAGTTCAATGCCGAAAGCGGTGATCCGGTGGAGTTCAAAGGTCAGAAGTTCGAGAACCCGCAGTACGACCCGGCTCGCGTAAGCGGTCGCAATGGCACACATCAGTTCACACAGGCCATAGCCAATGTGAACGGCCGCATTGCCTATCCGACCATCGTGTACCTGGACAAGGACCTCAATGTGCTGGCCCCTGTGCAAGGGTATATGACGCCCCAACAGATCGAACCGATACTCAAATACTTCGGAGGTAACACGTACAAGACCGTGGAATATCCTGCCTATCAGACCTCATTCAAAGGGGAATGGTAGGGTCACGCTTCGCTTCGATCATGTGGGCCACCTGAGCGGTGGCCTGCTACTTTTGTTCCATGTCATTCCCTCCGGGATCGCGCACCTTGCCCCTCTGCCTTGCCATGTTGTTGGGCATTTTCGCGCATGGCCAGATCGTGAACAACTGGAACACGGACCCGTACATCACGGAAGAGGCCATGGTCTTCCATGATGACCTGGATTTCTATCTCAATAGCTACAGCAAGCAGGAGATCAAGGCCATGCGCAAACAGGTGAACATCTGGCGCATGAACTTTGACAAGGTTATCCGTGCCACGATCGATGATATTCGAGCTCATAGCGAGGGAAGTGTCGTGGCGGAGCGGACCAGGGACTTCACGCTGCCGGATGCCAGGACCGGAGACCCCTATCACTTGCTGGGAGATCAAGGAAGGATCAGAGCGTTCATGTTCCTGAGCGTGACCAACCCTCCAGGTCGCTTCCAGCTGCCGCTCTGGAACTCCTTGCAGAAGAAATACGACAGCACCGAGGTCCATCTCTTTGCCGTATACGGCAGGGAACTGCACCCCGGGGACAAAAAGACCTACAAGAACTACCCCAGCCCGAAAAGCGAGGGGGAAAAACTGGCCTATGCACAGGAACTTGCCATGACCGTGGATATCCCGGTCCTGGTGGATGGCTTGAACGACGCCGTGCTGGACGGTTACGGCCGCGCTCCGAATGCCGCCTACGTGGTGGACAAGGAAGGTAACCTGGTCTTCCGCGGCACATGGGCGGACAGTCGGAAGATCGAATACATCATAGACATGCTGCTCAAGTGGGAAAAGGCCGGTCGTCCCAGCAGGCTTCAGCAGTTGGACCGCTGATCAGACCTTCGCGAGCTTCCATTTGCCTTTCCGGAACAGGTACATGCTGAGGAATGCGAGGCAGCTTTCGCTGATGGCAATGGCGGCGAACACTCCCTGCGATCCCCACCCGAAGACCTTTGCCAGGCTCCAGCCCAAGGGGATCTCGATCATCCAGAAGCAGATCACGTTCATCCAGGTGGGCGTCAACGTATCGCCTGCTCCGTTGAAGGCCTGGCTAAGGACCATGCCATACCCGAAGAACGCATAACCCAGGCAGCCGATCCGGAGCGTATCGACCCCATGCCGGACAACATCGGCATCCACCGTGAAGAGGCCGATCAACGCCGGGGCCAGGACCCAGAAGACCAGGGCCACGACCACCATGTACAACGCATTGTAGTGGCCACAGAGCCAGGCCGAACGCGCCGCTCGATCCGGCGCGTCCGCCCCCAGGTTCTGCCCCACCAGCGTGGCGGCCGCGTTGGCCACACCCCAGCTCGGCAGCAGGCTGAAGATCATGATCCTCACAGCAATGGTATAGCCCGCGACCACCTCATCACCGAACTCGGCTACGATCCGGATCATGAACAACCAACTCGCCGATGCGATCAGCATCTGTCCCATACCCCCGGCCGAAACGCGGAGGATAGTGGTGGTCACCGAAAGGGCGAAGCGCAGATGATGACGAAGAATCCGAAACCCTCTGCTCCCGTGGAAGAGATGGTACAGCTGATAGCAGATGCCTGTTCCCCGCCCGATGGTCGTGGCCACTGCGGCGCCGGTGAGCCCCATTTCAGGGAACGGACCCAGTCCGAAGATGAAGAGGGGATCGAGCACGATGTTGATCGCATTGCTGACCATCAGTGAGCGCATGGCCATGGCCGCGTTCCCAGCCCCGCGAAAGATGGCATTGTTCACAAAGAGGAACAGGATCACGAGATTCCCTCCGAAGAGTATCCTGGCATATGTCCCTCCTTCCCGGAGCACTTCTTCCGAAGCCCCCATGATCAGCAGCACGTCCTCGGCGAACACCAACATCGGCAGGGACAATAAAAGGCTGATGCCCAATGCGATCCACAAGGCAGCTCCTGCGGCCTGTGCCGCCCCCTCGGCGTTCTTTTCACCCGTGCGACGGGCCACCACGGAGGTCACCCCCGCACTGAGCCCCCATGCCACCGAGTAGAGCAGGATCAGAACCCCCTCTGTCAATCCCACGGCCGCCACGGCCGCTGTTCCGATGCGTCCCACGAAGAACACGTCCACGATGGCGAACAAGCTTTCCATGCTCAGCTCGATGACCATGGGAATGCTGAGCAGCACGATGGCACGGCGGACACCGATCCGGGTGAGATCGACCTCATCACCGCGTAAGGCGGCCGCAACAGCTTGCCGGATATTCCTGAACGTGGTGGCCATCGGAATGTGCTGGACGAACGACGGATGGCGTCCGTTGCCCAACGCGAAGGTGCGAAGGGGCTGTGACAAGACGCGAGGCTGTGCGTTCGTGATACGCGATCAGTCCACTTTCACCCGTGGAGAAGGTCTCTCCAACAGGCGACCAGGGGCTTTGGGGCCAGGATAGTTTTGACCCATGCATAGGATCTTTCTTGGGCTGGGCTTTGCACTGCTCGCAAGCCTCCCGCTCGCCAAGGCTCAATCCATGCTTCAGCGTACGCTGAGCGCCGATACGATGCCGAACCTGGTGCCCAATCCGGGCTTCGAAACGACCCAACGGCTTTATTGCCGATGGACCACGGAGGCCCGGAAGTTCAATGAGAACCTGATCGACTGGAACTCGCCCACCGAAACGACCCCGGACCATTTCAGCACGGAGAACGATCCAGAATGTTGGTCACATCCGGGTAAACGCACCAATGGGAAGGCTTCGCCCCACGGAGGTAGTGCCATGGTCGGTATCAAGACCTGGGGAAAGGGGAATACGCCCAGCTATTGGCATGAATATCTACAATGCGTATTGCCCGAGCCCTTGGAACAGGGTCGACGGTACATCGCCGAGATGTGGGTGCGGCGTGCCGAATTCAGCAATGAAGCAAGCAACAACATCGGCATGTGGTTCACGGACAAACCCATAAGCACACGGGACCGCCTTCCCTTGTACTTTACTCCCTACGTGAATGAGGCGGACATCGTAAAGAAGCGGGGCTGGCATAAAGTGAGCGGCGTGTTCGATGCCACGGGCTCCGAGCGCTACCTGCTCATCGGGAACTTCTACGGGGATGAGCACACTTCCCACGAGCGCATGCCCGACGGAGAGCGTGGCGCATACTATTTCATCGATGATGTGAATGTGAGGATCGCACCCGAGGGCACCGCGCTTACGCCAAAACCAATGGAAAGCATTCCGCCTCCGCCCAAGGTGATCGTGCCGGACCACGCCAGCACCGCCGAAGTGGACCTCTACACCGTGGAACCGGAGATTGGAAAAAGTATTCGCCTGGATAACATCCAGTTCGACTTTGATAAAGCCATATTGAAGAAGGAAAGCGAGGAGGAGCTCGGGCGCATCGTGGACCTCATGACGGATTATCCGTTCATGCGGATCAAGATCAGTGCACATACCGACGACCAGGGTAGTGACGAGTATAATCGGAAGCTCAGTGAAGCACGCGCAAAGGCTGTGGTCGACCATCTGGTGGAACACAAGGTGGAAGCGGAACGCCTGACCTGGAGCGGTTCAGGGGAGACCGCCCCCCTGGCTGACAACAGCACAGAAGCCGGAAGGGCCTTGAACCGGCGAGTGGAGTTCACCGTGCTCGAACGATAGCTTGTAGCATACAAAAAGGAAGAGGCCCGAAATGGACCTCTTCCTTCCCGAGACATGCCCGGCCCGTTCATCGGGATGATCTGTCCGACCCTTAGACCAGCTGGCCTTGGTCCAGGATACGGTTCGCAAGATCCAGGATGCGCGTATCATCGAGCGATACGACACCTCCGTTCGGACCTTCCTCCAAATGCACACCCATGGGTTTGCCTTCCGGATGGCTATAGCCTCCGAAATAGTTCCATACGGTCTCCACGCTCATGTCCAACTCCTTGGCGATCCGGTGAATGCTGCCATCAGGCAGGCTGTCCTTGATCTTCCGCAGTTCATTGAAGGTGATGTTCATGTTGGGATACGGTTTTGGGTTGAAGACGCTTAAAGATAACACCCTTCAGAAGCTTTCCAAGCCACTTGAGGCACAGACAAGGCTGGACCTGAGCGGTTAACTTTCCACCCGTGTTCATGAGGTCCATATTCCTCCTCTCCCCCTTTCTTTTTCTGGCATCCACGTTACATGGACAGCAATACGACCTGCGGGTGTTCACGGTGGAGGACGGCCTGCCCGCTGCGGGGGTGAATGCCTTTGCCGAGGACGAAATGGGCTACCTCTGGATGGCCACCAACGGCGGCGTATGCCGTACGGATGGCGTCTCGTTCACGTCGTGGAGCCGATCCCACGGACTGCCAAGCGACCGGGTGCGGGATCTGGTACGCGCACCGGATGGGTCCATCTACGCCTTTACGGATGAAGGAGCCGCTCGATTGTATCCGGATGGACCCAAGCGCTCTCCCCGTTCCTTGAGGGGGGCCGCCCCTCCGGTATGCGCCATTGCGGACCAAGCGGGAAGGAGCTGGTTGGCCACAAGCGATGGATCATTGTATACGTCGGAGCTCGGTCGAACGGACTGGCAGGAAGTTGGCTCCCCGGGTTCGGGTAAGCTCCTGGATCTTGCGCTCGACGAGCAAGGGACGCTTTGGTGCGCCACTGACCGCGGTGTGTGGCTATTGCGCGGATCGGAGTGGCATCGTCCCGCCGGGCTGGAACACCTGGATCAGTTGGGCGTGAACGCCCTGTTCATGGATGGAGAGGAGGTTCTCCTGGGCACCGATTCGGGAGCGTATCGTTGGCGCAATGGGCGGTCCGAACGTTTGGGCGGATCGTCCTCCAAGGTCCCCGGGCGCGTGTCTTGCGTGCTGAAGAGCTCGCGAGGGGATGTGCTGATCGGCTCGGACGGTCTGCTACTGCTAATGGATGGCGTGAATGATGACCCTACAAAGGCGATCTGGATCCGGGAGGAGAACGGTCTCGGCCATAATGACGTTCGCAGCCTGTACGAAGATCGTTCCGGCGCGATCTGGATCGGAACGGCATTCGGAGGGGCCAGCCGGTTCAATGGGCTCACCTTCGTGCATTTCACCACGCGTGATGGCCTTGGCTCGCGCATCGTCAGTGCCGTGGAACGTGCACCGGACGGTACCCTCTGGGTCGGGACTTTCGGGGGTGGTGTGCTCAGCTATGACGGCGTTTCGGTGAAGACCTATGGTGCAGAAGAGGGCTTGAGCGATCTGTTCGTGGTCTCCATCGGTTCACATCGGGATGGACGTGTTCTGGTCGGAACGGCCTATTCCGGCTTGTTCTTCCTTGCGGATGGCCGCTTTCATGCGTACAGCTCCTCCTTTCGGAACGATCGGAGGATCAGCGCGATCCGTCAGGATGAGGCAGGGAACGTTTGGTTCGCCACCTCCTGGGGGCTTTTCGTGGACCGCGTGAACGGCGGGATCGAAGCCCTGGGTGCAGGCTTGCACGTGAATGCGCTGGAAGTGCAAGGAGACACGGCATGGATAGGGGCTGCCCAGGGCCTCTTCCGTGTCATCAAAGCGGAAAGCGCATGGAACATGGTCCGGGACAGGCGATCGCCCCCCGCCCCGGTCACCTGCCTGGCTCGGGATATATACGGTGAGCTATGGGTCGGCACCGAGGGTGCGGGTCTGGTGCGCCTTGGCGGTGATAGAGTGGACACATTGGATGTGGACCGCAGGATGAGCTCCAACTATGTGGAACAGCTCCTTCCGGATGCAGAGGGCTTCATCTGGGCCGGCACACGCCGAGGTCTCGATCGCATTGCGGAAGAGATCCCTTGGATCCAGTATGACGTGGATCATTTCGGTAGGGAACACGGCTTCATTGGAGTTGAGGCCTTTAGGAACGCCTGCATGCTCGATAGGGACAGCGCCCTTTGGTTCGGTACCGTGCGTGGATTGACCCGTTACAAGCCGCAGCGAGCCGTGGAGCAGCTTGACGCACCGGCTGTGCACATCACCGGGATCCAGCTCTTCTTCGAAGAACCGGATTGGTCCGATCATTGCGACACGTTGGACGAACGGGGCCTCCCAATAGGGCTGGTCCTTCCCCACAACAAGAACCACCTGACCTTCCGGTTCCAGGGCATCCGCCTGTCGACTCCGGATCGCATGGAGTATTCCTATCAATTGGAAGGGGCGAATGACCTGTATGCGAACCCTTCTCCCCGTAACGAGGTCACGTTCAGCAACCTGCGGCCCGGGGATTACACCTTTCGCGTGATCGCCCGAAGTGCGAACATGCGCTGGTCCGAGGAAGCGGCCACCTTCAGTTTCACCATACTGCCGCCGTTCTATCTCACACTGCCATTCCAGGCGACGGCCGGAGGCACCTTGCTGTTCCTGTTCTGGGGTGGGGTGCGCCTGCGCACCCGCAAGCTGCGGCGCGATACGGAACGGCTCGAAGGAATGGTGCGTACGCGTACCCGGGAGCTGGCAGCGGAAAAGGAGCGCAGCGAGAACCTGCTGCTCAACATCCTTCCGGAACGGACCGCGAATGAGCTTCGCAGGTATGGGAGCACCCGCCCACATGACCATCCGGATTGTACGGTCCTGTTCAGCGACTTCAAGGGTTTCACCGCCATGAGCGAGACCATGGCCGCCCAGGAGATCGTCAAGGAGCTAGATCGCTTCTTCCGTGCATTTGACGGATTGTGTACCCGATACGGCACGGAGAAGATCAAGACCATCGGCGATGC
>JAGQVN010000030.1 GCA_020437905.1 Flavobacteriales bacterium | reverse complement strand
AGTGTGGAGGTGAACGTGACCAGTACCGGGGACGCCTCGACCGTGGACCTGGTGAGCACAGCCTCGATGGATACGCTCTTCGGTGTAGGGCTCGGCACACACACCTTTGGACCTTTTGGCCTGGATACTGCCACGACCATCGGAGTGTTCAATGGTGATAACAGCCTCTGCCGCTTTTTCAGTCCACAGGTCGTTCTGTCGGCGGATAGTTGTGTGCTCGATGCATCGTGTCAATATGAGACCTACGATTACTGCTATGAGAACAGCGACGATGCCTGGTTCGTGTTCCAGAGCGTGGATACCCTGCCCATTACGATCATCTTCACCCAGGGTGATATGGAGCTTGGGGACAAGATCATCGTGTACAATGGCCTGAACGACCAATCGGCGGTGATCTTCAACGGGAATTACGGCGGCGACCTGAGCGGGTTGGTGATGAGCTCGACCAATCCGGATAATGCGCTCACGGTGAACATCATCTCGGACGGGACCGGTTCCTGTGATGACGGAACGGCGGAGAACGACATCATCTTCTCCGTGGGATGTGGAGCCGTTGGTTTGGAGGAACTGTCGAGCGATGGATTCAGTTTATACCCGAACCCATCCAATGGGATCGTGAACATGCGTGTGGCCGACGCGATCCAGCCTCGGTTGGTGCGGGTCATGGATGTGAGCGGCAGGGTGGTGTTCGAAGGACGACCGACATCGAGTTCCGAAGGGACCTTTGTCTTCGATCTCAGTTCATTGAACGCAGGGGCCTACTTCGTCCAGTTGAACACCACGGATGCGGTGTACACCCTACAACTCCAGATGCAGCGCTGATCGCACCCATTAACGAACAGAAAGGCCCGGGGATCTCCCGGGCCTTTTTCATTTGCATCAGTGTATCGCACGCGTTCATCGCTGCTCGTAAAGGGCAACTGCCTCGTCCTGATTGAGGCTGATGAAGGTGAAGATCCCCAGGGCGATACCAAATGGGATGTTCAGGCAGTCCAGTCCGGCCACGATCATCGAACCGGTCCGGTTCTTTCGGCTTGCGATCCAGTTCCCACTGAGCATGTTCATTATTCCGACCAATTCGACCAGAACGAACAGGACCCATCCGATCGTCCCTACCAGGCCCCCGACCCATGCCGGAGGAGGGTTTCCGCCTTGCTCCGCCAACCAATCGCTCTGAAGCATGGTGCCAAGGAATACAAGCGCCAGCAGGCCAAGTCCGCTGACACAGATCAACGCCCCATACACGTAGTGCAGGGTGGAGAGCAGCTTCAGTTTACGGGCGGTGTTCATTGCGGAAGTTTTCTTGAATGTAGGATACGAGGGGAACCGGTCCGCAGGCATTCGGTCCAACGGTCATCGGGCTTGACCATCGGACCCGGGTACGCGTGTTCGAAGGAAGACCGGCAGTGGCTCGGCACCCGACCTGAGTCCGCTACCTGTTCAAGGATGCCTTGGATGGGGGGGCTTACATCTTGAAGCCCTTGACCGAGGAACCATCGACCAGGTAAACGTTGTTGGTGAAGCCATCGACCTCGTACACCGGTTCCTTGTCCTTACCCAGCGGAATGGACCCCAATTCCGACCCCGTGGACTTATCCACGGCGATCAATTTGTACTCCCGCTTACCGGCGTCGGTCAGCATGAAATGCACGGTATTGGTCGAAGCCGTGGCTTTGAAGCGTGCGTTCGCTTCCTTGAAGAAGCGCGCTGTCGCATCCATGCCGGTTTGCGCGGCCTCGCCATACACCTGGCTCATGCCGGTCGTCACCTCCTTGGCAATGGCACTGTTCGCATCCTGTACCTGGATGCTCTGGCTTGCGGCACCGAACGCGGCTGAGGTGTATCCGAAGGCTGCCGTGTAATAGGCAGCACGCACCGCAGAGGCATACTTCAAGGCACGTGTCAGTCCACTTTCGCGACCTGCCGGATAATACTTCTGGTACTTCACCGATCCGTCCGTGGTGACCATGGCGATGTTCTGGTCGGAACTGATCACGAGGCCCTGTTCGGTATACTCCACGCTGTTCGCGTCCTCCTTGCCCTCGAACGCCAACGGAGCGGAGGTCACTGCCTTGGCGGCGCCACCGGACTTGGGTACGGCATACAACAGGTCGTCCTTGGTGTTGAATACAAAGGTGCGGTCCCCACCGGTGGTCACGTTCGAGGCCCCACCCTGCAACGGCTTGTCCAGCTGGGAGGCACCGGTGGCGAGGTCGATGACCTCCACTTCCGCTTCGCTGGCGATTAGGACATCATTGCCCATCAGGGTCACACTTTTCACCACACCATCCAGTTTCACAGGCTTCTTCCAGACCTCTTCACCCATGCCGTTCATCAAGGTGACCACCCCGTCGCTCCCTCCGCTTGTCAGGAGCACCTGGTCGCCGATCTCGACCGCCCCGCTCAACACACCTTTTACGTTGATGCCTTTGCCTTTCTTCCCCCAAAGGCCATTGCCAGTGGCGTAGTCCAGCAGGTCCACGGCCTTCTTGTCACCGGCACCGATCAACAGTCCCTTCTTCAGTGGAATGATGGCCCCCAGCTGCTGGTTGAATTCCAGCGGTTCGGACCAGGCATAGGAACCGTCCTTGATGCTGAACCCATTCACGAAGGTCTTGTAGATGATCTCCTCCTTCGTATTCCCCTGGCTGTCGGTCACCGTCTTCTTGGTCTTGGATTGCATGCCCATGAAGCAGAGGTCCTTGGCGTAGGGAGTGGTTACGAAGACCCCGCTGATCCCATCGGTCAAACCACCCAGGTTCGCACCGCCTTTGTCCAATAATGCGGCAAATCCGGCCATCTGTTCGAAGCCGGGATCGGGACATTTCTTCCATAGCTCCTCACCGGTACGGGAATCGAATTTGTAAGCGTAGAAGAGCGTGCTGAGGATCAGCTCGTTCGGTCCCACACTGTTGCACGCCGTGAGCTTGCTGAACGAATCATCCTTGCTCCAAAGGACTTTGCCCGTGTTCATGTCCACACAGGACATGGCCGCTGTCTTGTCCGCTTTCTGGCCCACCAGCACAATGACCTGGTTCTGATAGAGGAAGTATTTGCTCGCGATGTTCGAGATCCCGGCCTCCTCGCTGTTGAACACGACCTTGCCACTGAAGGGCTCCACGATCAGCAGATCTTCCGGGCGCTGGTCCGGGATCAGGTTCACGAACGGCGTGCGGGCGATCTCCTCGTAACCGCTCTCGGGAGCGTTGGCCAGTTCGTCGATGGTCCATGACAGGGTCCCTTTCTCGGTATCAATTCCATGGAGGCCTTTGGCGGTGCATGCGATCAATGCTCCTGCAGCGGTCGTCCGTATCCAATTCACCGGACCGGTGTCCAGGCTCCACGCTTGTGCAAGCTGGGCGGAGCAGGGCATTTGGACCAGGAACAGGATCGGAAGGAAGAAACGCGGTAGGTGATGTAGCATCGTCAAGGGGATCTTTGCATCTTCACCAGGCAAGTTATGTGCCATAGTTCGCATTCTCCCATTCCGTGGTCGATCAGGTCGCATGGAAGAGCACTGGGGGCCCTGTCCGCGTTGCTTCTGGGGGTGGTCGGTGCAGGGCAGTCCACGTTCGACAAGCAAGCCGCACAAGACAGCGTTTCGCGCATGACGGCTTCGCGGCCCGTATTGGCGCAAGACCTTAGACAATGGGACTTCGGACCCGTGCATTTCAGCAATGATTTTCCGGGAGGACGAGCGAACCATGTTCGGAATGCTGACGGATCCCGATACGAGGTGCTCATCGAACCGGAGGTTACGCCCATCAATGGGAGCCCCTGGTATGCGTTCGCATTGTGGGCGGATACGGCGCATACGATCACGGTGCGGCTCCGCTACTCGGAGTTCCATCACCGCTATCATCCCTTGAGGAAGTATCGGAACACGGGATGGGAGCCGATACCCACCACAGACCTGAGCTATCCTGATGGACCGACCCATGCACATCCCGGACAGACAGGGGATACGATCCAGTTGCACCCTTACGTGGATGTACAGCTCAACCTCACTTCCGATACGTCCTGGATCGCGGCACAGCCGGTGATCGCATCAGCGGATGAAGAGGATTGGTGGGATGGTCATTTGCGCGAGCATTTGAACGAACGGGGCTACGGACGCGCGGAGAATGGGCCGAAGATCCGGTATTACGCCACGCCTGATGCGGACCGTTCGTTGTTCGTCATTGGCCGGCAGCACCCGCCTGAGGTTACCGGCGCATTGGCCTTGCGTGCCTTCGCCGAACGTCTGTGTGCCAACGACAGCCTGGCAAACGCATTCCAAGCGGCATGGCGCGTGGTGTTCATACCCATCGTGAATCCGGATGGTGTGGATCTTGGCCATTGGCGCTGCAATCCAGGTGGCGTGGACCTGAACCGCGACTGGTGGCTTGCACAGCAACCTGAAACGCAAGCGGTGCGATCGATCATTGAGGGTCAGATGAGATCACAGAACCTTTTGGTCGATCTGCATTCGACCTGGAAGGATATCCTGTATCTCACCTCCAAGGGTGAACATAACCCGGTCATCCAGAAATGGCTGGCTTTGGCCGATGAACGGATGGAGAGGCCGGTCCCCAGGAAAGTCATTGAGTTCTTTGCTCCGATCACCTCCATGCAATGGGCCGAGGAACAGGGTTTTTCAGCGCTTGTCTACGAAGTGGGAGAGGATGTCCCGATGAGCGAGGTCCGGAAGCGGGCGTTCATCTACGCTGAAACGCTGATGATCTCATTGCTCAAGGATCAGTAGGTCGTTCGGTCCGTGTGTCGACTTGTCCGTCCGCACCGTAGATCACCTGAAAGGTCGGCATGCCTATCATGGAAAGCGTATCCGTCTCGTTCCGGTCACGCACCACAATGGCTACATCAGCTCCTTCCTCCTGTTCACGCAGGTAGGCTTCCACGACGTTACGTCTGCCCTCCCACAACCTTGCGACCGCTGCGTCCGCTGCCTCCTGGCCGACCAGCGCCATACAGCGTTCCTGCACGGGCGCGCTTCCTGGCCCTAATTGAGCATCCAACCAGGCCCCGAACCCCGGCGAGCGGATATCGATGGCCCGAAGGCTCTCATCGACCTTGTTGCTGTCCAGGGCGACACCGGTGCTGTCCACAAAATAACGGACCTTTGCCTGGTCCAAGGCGTACTTCTCCGCTTCGGAACGCCTATCTCCGCATTGCACAAGCGCGATCGATAGCTCCGGTTTCTCCCGAAGCACGCGCAAGAGCAGATCGAGCGGTTTCGTCTGCTTGCTCGTCAATTCATCCTGAAGCGGCAGGAAGCGCACGGCTTTCAGATCGTCCTCGTCCGCGTCGAAGGCCCTGGCAAGCATGTTCGCCGGAGCGCTCAGCGCTTTGACGAAGATGTTCTTGACGACCTGCCAGATCACCGGCCAGAGATGATAGTTCGGATCGCTGAGGTCCCCGGACACCGGGATCTTCAGGTCGATGTTCCCATCCTTGTCCCTCAGCAGGGAGACCACCAGCCGCATCGGCAGGTCAAAGGCATCCTGGATGTCCAGTTTCTTTCCGAACTGCATGTCCTCGATGAACAATTCGTTCCTGCTATCCAATTGGTCGTTGACGATGGTGGTATGGTTGGAATAGCGCGTGCGGCCGCTCAGGATCGGGTGGGCCACGTAATGGACCGTGTACGGAGCGAAGGAGGGCATGCCTACCCCGGTCAGCGTGTAATCGATGCGCAGGCTTTTGGTGGAATGCGGGTCCATGGCAAGCTCGGCATCCATCGTTCCATCCCGGTTCAGTGTGGAACTGGCCTTAACGACGAGCTCCTTTGCGTTCGAGTTGATGTCATCGGCACGGATCATCAGGTCCGTAAGCTCATACCGGAACGGCTCTTGCAAGGTGTAGTCGTTGAACACGACACGCCCGTCCAGGACCCCGATCGAATCCACGCGGTAGTTCATCGTGGCATAGTTCTCCGCCACCATCTTCACATAGTGCGCGAGCATGCTGAACGGGTTCTCGGGATCATAGCCGAGCTCCTGAACAACGGCGGCATCGACCGCGGTACTGTCCGATACGAGCCACTTGCTGTAATTGTCCCCTT
>JAGQVN010000287.1 GCA_020437905.1 Flavobacteriales bacterium | reverse complement strand
TGCCAGGCGCGACCGCTTGGTCTGTTCACCTGGTCCATGAACAGGGCGTTCAAGTGCTCCGGGGCCTGCAGGCTCCAACGCACTCCGGAGCCTCCCGGCGCCAGGCGACTGATGTCCCGGCACAGATGCAGCAGTGCGCGGACCCGGCCATCGGCTTCAAGCACGATGGGCATGACATGGCGTTGCACGCGGGCGAAGGTGCCATCGGAGCGCCTCAGGCCATGCGTCAGGGTCAGGCTGATGACCCCGTCCGTGGCGCGCTGAGAACCATCCCGGCTGCCGATCAAGCGGACGAACCCCAAGTGGAGTTCCAAGATCCGGTCGAGGTCCTCCGCCGGGATCATGTCCTGCGCCTTGAACTTGTCGAGCAAGTCCTCCGAAGCGTAGCCAAGGATCGGCCCACCCTCCACCAGCACGACCTGGTCGAGCAGCAGATCATGTACACCCAGCCACTGTCCGGTCAGCTCCACCCAGCTGCCCACCATCTCCCGGATGCGTTGCTTGAGCATGTCCGGGTCCAACGGCACCAGTTCCCCTGGAGGTGTGGGCAGATGATCATCTACTCGGGGGGACATGGACCGACGGTATTTGAGGTGCCCGAAAATAATCGCGCGGGGATCGCCAAATGCATGCTCCGGCCTCTCTTATAACCTTTGTTCTATGGGGTGTTACCATCGGGCTAAAAGTGTTATTGCCCGTGGCTCACGGCAAGCCGCTCCGATCCGGTGGCCGGTCCGATCGTGCAAGTGGTACTGGCATGCTCGAGGATGGTGCATTGGCCGACAGCCCTCCGGTCAGACCCTTGAGCATCACCGGGCAGTGCGAACGCGCATGGAACGTGTTCAGGTTTTGTGGAACACATTCAGCCCCAGACGAAGAGGATCACGAGACAAGCCAGCACCACGATGAACAGGGTGAGAGTGCGGCGGGACAGGGTCGGGAGGAAGGAAGGGAAGCGGCGCATGTGTTCCACGTTCATCGACGTTTCATCTTCTTGCCTGGCACGGCCACGAAGTGCACGATGGGAATATCCACCTTCAGTGTCAGGCCGCATCTCACATAGGCATCCCCCAGTTCCACCCCTTCGCTGGTGACCTTGCGCAGGGTGGGTCCGCCTTGTACTCCGGCACCGAGCGTGAGCGGTGTGCCTCCGATCCCCCATTCAAAGAAGATACCGGGAGAAACGAGGCTCTCCAGGGAAATGGAGGGGACCACCTGGGTCGTCGTGTCGCTTAGGCGGAAGGAGGCGATCGTGCCCAGGTCGAGCAGGGAGACCATGAGACCGAGGCTGTTGGGGCGTTTATCGGAAGCGCGCAGGTTCCCCCAGCTGCAACTGATCCCGACAGGAGCGGTCAGTGAAGGGTTGTTGATGAAGGTCTTGTTGTCGGCCCCGTCGATCACTTCGTGCCCACAAAAGGCGCCCACGTAGCCGTTGAGCGCCACGCTGAAGCGCGATTCGCGCTTGATGGAATAGCTGCCCGGTGGCAGAGCAGCGGCCTCAATGGCGCTTTTGGCTGCATCAGGCGAATCCGCTTCTGCCAGAGCGGCCATGAAGGTGCCGTACTTCAATATCCGCTGGATCGTGCCATCCACCGTATCCGCTGCTGTGGCATTGGGCCCCAAGGCAGCCATGCGGGTGGCCGCCTCGGTCAATTGGGCGAGCTGGGTCACCCCTAGGCCATACTGCTTGTAAGCCACGCTTGCCGCCAGGTCGTTCACCAGACGCACCATCTTGAGGAGTTCCTGGTATTGCCCGGGAAGAGTGATATCCACATCCAGGAGCTCGGTGATCTTGCCGCCCTCTTCCAGCAGGTCCACAAAAGAGGTCACCAGTTCGTGGTAGGCCTCAAATACCAGTTTGCGTTTGTCCGCAGAAGAAGTTCCTGTCATGGTCTTGACGTCCTCTTTGACCTCGACCACTTGGTGAACCCGTTCCTGAAGCCTCTGGAACGAAGCGGAGAGCGACAACACGTAAGTCCGCATCTGTTCCAACTTGGGCTGGGCCGTCGCATAGCAAGCGCCCAGTTGGGCTAACAGTTCTTTGAATGGAACGTCACCAGGCCCGACCGACCTACCCGAACAGATCGTAAGTGCGCTAGTCAAGTTGATCCCGGCGGCAGCGAAATCGGGCGACTTGCTCCGCTCGTACAACAGACCGAGATAGATCCGGAGCACGGTGGGGTCCATGAGCTTGCGGATCTCCTGCTCCGGCAGCCAGTACATGCTGCTTCCAGCGGGTGCCCGAAGCGACTCGGAGATAAGGGCCGCACCGCGCAGTCCGCCGATCCAATTGGTCGCCTTCGGGACCTGGCTCATGAGCTGATCTGCGTGTGGATCGATGGCAAGCGCATGCAGGACATCGCCGGGCAGCGTGCCCTGCTCCACGTCCACGGCCGCGTTCAACAGCAGCATGAGCCCTGGGTACAGACCAGGCTTCAGATCGATCTTGTTCTTGCGATCCTCGACCACATCCCGCGCATGCACCAACAGCGCGCCGAGATCCCTGTCGAAAGCCGCGCGCAGGCTGTTCAGGAAGGCATCGTAGTTGTACAGTTGGTTCCCGATAACCTGCAAGAGCCCCACGGTCTCCGGGAAGAGCGTGCGCAGATCCCTGAACTTCGGATCCTTGAGCACTTCTTCGAAGCGCCGGAAGAAAGCCGTGTTCAGCTCGGTCTTGGCCCGCTCGATCAGGAAGTCCGTGAGGCCGACAGCCACCGTCGAAACGTTCGTCCTTCCAGCTGCACCAAGGCCCAAGGACTTCGTGCTCATGAATTCGGGCCGGGATGCTTTCTCGGCCACATCCCGCAGGTCTGGATAGACACTCAGGTAGGGATTCCGGCTGAGCGAAACAGTCAAGGCATTCACATCGATCAAGCCTACCCCGCCCGCATTGATCAGGTAGGGCGCCAGGATCGAACCGGCACTGTTCCCTGCCGCTTCCCTACGGACCTTGAACTGTTCCAACTCGGTCTCGAGCCCATTCAGGGCCTTCAGATGTTGGGTGACGTGGTAGGTCTCCGTCAGACTGGGAGAGACACCCCTGCCCTTCATGCGCTCAGCGGTGCTGGAATCAAGGGACACCTGATGCTGCATGGTATGGAGTTCGCCTTCCAGCACGGACTTTTCGCGCTGAGCCTGGTCGTGCTCTGAAACCATTTCCGCCAGGCGGATGGCATCATACAGCGCGTACTGCGCGGATGTGACAGCTGGCATCCAAAACAAGAAAGCAGTGAGCGCAGCGAGGAGGAGGTCTATTGTTCGGTCCATGTCCGTTCGGTTCGTGGTGACCGGACAAAGCACCGCCGATCCAACTTCCCCGGACAGGTGCTTTTTCACCGGGACCATCCCCGTACTTTTCACCGGTCAGCGCCTTGCCGAACCCGATAGCTTCGCCAGCAGAACCAGACCAATCGACCATGAAGACCCGAAGACTTGGCATCCTCTCCCTGGCCACCGGAATGAACCTGCTCCTGCTGCTCGCGGCCACGCCGCGCGCGAACGGCCAGGACCTTACCGTGCCCTTGAAGTACATCGGGCGCGAAGGCAAGAGCGCTTTCGACAAGGATGGGCTGTCGCATCCCTCTGTCTGCCGCATCGAGGTGGACTGCGCCAAACAGGACCTCGCAGCGCACTTCAAGGCCAGCGGCGCTCAGGCACTTGCCGGGAGCCCGTCCGTGCTGACCTGGAGCGGTTTCCTGCAGAAGGTGAACGGCGTGGCCCAGCAGCACCCCGAGGCCACGGTGGGCGTCAAGTTCCACTATGGGCTGGTGGACCAGCCGGTGGCCAACACGCTGGTCCTGGCCTTCGAGCTGGTTGACCTGCAACGCCGGCCGAACGCAGGTTACTACGATGAGGTGGACATCCCCGGTGAGACCGGCAACGCGTACGTGATCCAGAGCAACGGCACCTTCACCAACGGCACCTTGGAGGATTGGAAGGAGAACCAGCGGAGCAGCTACTTCAACACCGTGCAGGTGGCCCGGCTGGATGCGGTGACCTTCGAGCCATTGGCCGAGGGCTCGGACCGCGAGGCCTACACCTTTCTGTGGAGCGACCTGCAGCGCCTGATCGCCGACAACGAGGGCGCCGATCGCCTGCACATCCATTCGGTGGCCTCGCCGACCGTGCGCACGGATGCCTTCGAACACGACTGGGGCCATGACCTGGTGGTGGTGGCGGCGAACGCCAGCAAGGAATTCCTGGCCACCGGTCCCTACATCGCGAGCTTGAGGGACCGTGCCCTGGACCTGGGGTCGCCCTGCCCACCGCGTTGCCGGATCGCCTTGTTCCGCCCCTATGGGCTGGCTGCCCGGACCAACTGCGCCTGCCCTGCCCCGTGACACCGAAGCTCTGAGCACATCCGTCCATGTCATTGCTGCGGATCCTGTTGGACAACCACCTGAGTTCGGCCCTGTTGCTGGCGAGCATCGCCTACGCCTTGTTCCAGTGGTCCCGGACCGGCGCCCCGCGTCGGCCCCTGTTCCGTCTGCTGGGTGTTCTGCTGGCGTTGGTCCTGGGTGTGGAGCTGGCTGGCGCGTGGACCAGCCGGACGGGTGTGAACAACAGCCTGATGTACAACGCCTTTCTACCGATCGAATACGCGATCCTGCTGGCCATGGTGGCCATGGTGCGGCCCAGGTGGCGCGGCGCGGTGATCACCGCTGCCATCGCGGGAGTTGCCGTATTCGGTTGGTCCGTGTTCACGGTGGACATGGGCCGGTTCCTGATGATCGAAGCACTCCTGTTCCTGGCACTGATCCTCACGCTGTTCGCCATGGCCGTGCTGTTCCACCTGGCGCAGACCTGCACGGAGCCGCTTCCGCAGGTGCCCGAGTTCTGGTTCTTCCTGGGCCTCCTCGCCTACTTCGGCAGCATCCTGCCCATCGTCGGCATCGCCCGCTACCTGTACGCCCAGGACCCCGGGCTGACCTACGGGCTGTGGACCCTGGTACCGATCATGAGCAGCTTGCGCTACCTTCTCGCCGCCGAGGCCTGTCGGCGCGAACGGGCCTGGCACCCTGAAGGCCGTGAACAACAATGAACAGCTGGTCCTGGCGGTGGTGGTCGCATCGGTGACCCTGTTGTCCCTGGTGGGCATGACCGGCGTGCTGTTGATCATGAACGCGAACCGCAGGCAACGCCACCGTGCGGAACTGGCCGAGCTTCACCTCGAAAGGGACCAGGAGCTGCGCAAAGCCGAGCGGGAGGCGACCGGACAGACCCTGAGCGAGGTGGGGCGCGAGCTGCATGACAACGTGGGCCAGCTGCTCACCGTGGCCCAACTGGGCCTGCACGACCACCTGGACCGGCAGACCCTCGCCCATCCACGGGTGAGCGTGGCCCTGCAGGCCGTGGACGAGGCCGTGGAAGAGGTGCGCCGCCTGGGCCGCAGCCTGGACCAGGACCGCTGGCAGGACCGCAGCCTGCTGAGCGCGATCGAAGGCGAGGCGGCTCGGCTGGAGCGGCTGGGCAAGGCGCGCGTGCTGCTTCGCGTGGAAGGTGGTCCCGCCGATCCCGACCGGGACACCAAGACAATGCTCTTCCGGGTGTTCCAGGAGACCGTGGGCAACGCGCTGCGGCATAGCCTGGCGCGAACGATCACGATCCACGTCGCAGGACCCGGCTTCCGCATGGCGATCTCCGACG
>JAGQVN010000286.1 GCA_020437905.1 Flavobacteriales bacterium | reverse complement strand
TCTCATCGGTGAGCTCCAGACTGAACTGCTCCAATGCTGGCACGTCCAGGCGGATCCCTTCCATCTCCATGTCCGCCAGGACCCGTACCAGCGGCATTTCCATGTCCTCGAACAATCCCAGCAGGCCATCCTCCTTCAGCTTTGGAGCAAAATGCTCCATCAACTGCCAGGTGATGTCCGCATCCTCCACTGCATACTCGGCCACCTCCTCCAATGGGACCTCGCGCATGGACTTCTGACCCTTGCCTTTGGGTCCGATAAGTTGGGTGATGGGTATCGGACGGTAGTTCAGAATGGTCCCGGCCATGTGGTCCATGCCATGTCGCAACTCGGGTTGCAACAGGTAGTGGGCAAGCATCGTGTCGAACAAGGGACCACCCAAACGCACCCCGTGCATGGCCAGGACGATGAGATCGTACTTGATGTTCTGTCCGACCTTACGGATCCGCTCATTCTCCAAGGCCTTCCTGAACCGGTCCAGCACCGCACGGGCCTCGACCTTCTCCTCGGGCACCGGCACATACCAACCCGATCGGGCCTTCCAACTGAAGGAAAGTCCGACCAGTTCGGCATGCCGTTCATCCACACTGGTCGTTTCCGTGTCGAAGCAGAAGGCCTCAAGGGCAGCCAGTTCTGCGGCAAGTCTTTCCTGCGCTTCGGGCGAGGAGGCGATCCGGTACTCGTGGTCGGTGTTTTCGATCGTGGCCAAGCCCCGCGCCTCTCCCACTTCGGCACTTGAGCTTTCTCCGGAGAACATGTCCATCTGCGCACCTTCGTCCCCTGTGCGCACGGGTGCAGCGACCGGGGAGGCCTCTTCACCGAGCACGTTCTTGATCAAACTGCGGAATTCCAGTTCGCTGAACACCTCAAGGACCTTGTCCTGATCCGGAGGATCCAGATGCAGCTGGTCATGATCCACCTCCACTGGAGCATCCGTCAGGATGGTGGCCAGTTTATAGCTCATCCGAGCCTTGTCCTTGTTCTGTTCGACCCTCTCCTTCAGTTTCCCCTTCAATTGTTCCGAATGCTCCAGGACCCCTTCCAGGCTGCCGAACTCGGCCACCAACTTCATGGCCGTCTTCTCACCGACACCCGGGATCCCCGGGATGTTGTCGACCGCATCGCCCATCAGTCCCAGGATATCGATCACCTGTTCGGTCCGTTCCAGACCCCACCGTGCACAGATCTCGGCCGGACCGAGGACCTCCGGAGGGGCACCTGCTCGACCCGGTTTGTACATCAGGATCTTCTCGGTGACCAGCTGGCCGAAGTCCTTGTCCGGGGTTACCATATAGGTCGTATAACCCTCTGCCTCGGCTTTCTTCGCCAGCGTACCGATGACATCGTCCGCTTCGTAACCATCGCTTTCGATCACGGGGATATTGAAGGCCTCGATGATCCGACGTATGTAGGGGATGTTGCTGCGCAGATCGTCCGGCATCTCCTCCCTGTTGGCCTTGTACTCCTCGTGCTCCGCGTGCCGTTCAGTAGGCCCGGCGGTATCGAACACCACCGCGATGTGCGTGGGCTTTTCACGCCTGATGAGGTCCAGAAGGGTGATGGTGAATCCGAAAGCAGCGCTCGTGTTCAAACGCGTGCTCGTGAAACGCGGGTTCTTGATGAAACTGAAGTAGGCCCTGTAGATCAGCGCATAGGCATCCAGCAGGAACAGGCGTTTATCCTCATGACCCATGCCGGAAAGTTAGGTCCTGATCGCGGGCCTGGCCTTGCAAGACCGTCCATCCGATGATCTGATCACGGGGAAGCCACGTTCCAAGGATAACTTGCGTCCTTGAACAGCATGATCATCCCTGTGCGTGCGCGAACGGCTCTTGTGATCATCACCATGATCGCAGGGATCGTGGCTTGTCGACATGATGCGTTGGAGGATCTGGTGCCGTCTTCAGCACCGGGGTCCGTGAACGTCGATCCATCGACCGTTCCCTATGCCACGTTGAGCGAATACGGTTTGTTCCAAGGGGCGCTCGCCTCACTGGACCCGCATCCGGAGGTACTTCCGTATGACGTGATCACGCCCTTGTTCAGCGACTATGCGAAAAAGGCGCGTTTCGTATGGATGCCTTCAGGGAGCCGCGCGAGTTATGCCGGCGACCATGAAGTCCTTGCCTTCCCAGAACGCAGTGTATTGATCAAAACATTCTACTACGACCACGTGCAGCCTGGCGATGGACGAAAGATCCTGGAGACCCGTCTTCTCATCAGAGCGAACGGGGAATGGGTCTCGGCCACCTATGTGTGGAATGCGGAACAGACAGAAGCGTACCTGGATATGACCGGCAGCAACGTGCCGATCACCTGGATGGATGAGCAGGACCAGATGCGGAACGTGACCTATCGGATACCGGCCGGGGCAGAGTGCTTCACCTGCCATAAACAGAGCGGCGTGACCATACCGATCGGACCTAAGCCGAGGAACCTGGACCGCGTGTTCAACTACGGTGAAGGCGATGTGGGTCAGCTGGAGAAATGGGTACAACACGGATACCTTGAACCCGGGTATCCTGCCTCGATCGACCGGGTGACCGCGTGGGATGATGAGAGCGAGGACCTATCTGACCGGGTTCGTTCCTACCTGGACATGAATTGTGCTCATTGCCACGGTGAGCAACGTCATTGTGATTACCGCCCCATGCGCTTCGCGTGGGAGCTGACCGCAGACCCGGTGAACCTGGGTCTGTGCGTGGAACCCGACGAACAGATCCTACCCTTCGATGCCTACATCGTTTCCGCTGGAAATGTGGACAAATCCATGATGCATTATCGGATATCCTCCACCGAAGTATCCGAACGCATGCCCTTGCTCGGAAGGACCCTGGTCCACCAGGAGGCTGTGGACATGATCGCAGATTGGATTCTACAACTTTCGCCACCTTGCAATTGACCTGTCCTCAGATGAACAGATGCGCTCCATTCTTCCTGTTGCTCGCTGCAACGGCCCTGAGCTCCAATGCGACCGCACAAAGCACGTGTGCCACGGCCACTCCGCTGCAACCGGGCTTGTTCGTTGTCCCGGATATCACCGGCCCTGACGTGCCTTCGCCTGATTGCTCCTTGAACAACCAGCTCGCGGACCATGGAGAATGGTATGTCTACACCGCGACCCAGGATGCGCAGGTCACGGTAAGTACCGACCTTCCCATCAACTCCGGTATCGACACGCGTATCCAGGTCTACACGGGCACTTGTGGCAATTTGACCTGTGTCGCCGGGGACGACGATGGAGGAGCAGGAACGCTTTCGTTCCTGCAATTCGCTGGGGAGCAGGGCGAGACCTATTACATCGCATTCGATGACAACTGGGACGCTGACGGCTTTACTGCCCAATTGCTGCTTTCACCGCTCTCGACCAGCACCATCGGCTTCACCACCCAGAATATCTCGGCGACCGGTTCGGTGTATGCACTGGTCGACATGGATTTCGATCAATTGGACGACATCGTAGCGGTCTCCCAGACGAACATCAACGTGCTGTACCAGCAGCCCGGTGGAGGCTTTTCATCAGTGAACTACCCTACCACGCCTGCGGACTATCCGGCCAGTTGGAGCCTTGCTGCGGGGGACATCGACGCGAACGGACACATGGACCTTCTGTACGGTGGTGGGTCCGGAGTGACGTTCATGAAAGCCAACAATGACGGGACCGGATTCGATGAAGTGTCATTCCCGAACTATGTGTTCAGCCAGCGTTCGAACTTCGTGGATATCAACAATGACGGGCATCTGGATGCCTTCGTATGTCACGACGTTGCTCCCAATGTGTATTTCCTGAACGACGGGAACGGGAACCTGACCTTCCATCAAGGAGGGTTGGGTGACACGCAGTGGGGAGGCAACTACGGTTCCATATGGATCGACTACGACAACGACCACGATATCGACCTCTTCATCGCAAAGTGCGGTGCCGATCCGGTGAACCAATTGCACCGGAACAATGGCGACGGGACCTTCACATCCGTTGGGCCTCTGGTAGGCCTGGACCAGAACGTTCAGACCTGGTCCTGTGCCTGGGCGGACTTTGATCTGGATGGGGACATGGATGTTCTGGTCGGTGCCAGCAGCGGGCAACACAAGTTGATGCGGAACGACGGGGTCATGGGCTTCACGGATGTCACCGCTGGTTCAGGATACGACACCTTCGGAGCCACGAACATCGAACATGCCGCCCACGATTTCGACAATGATGGTTACGTGGATGTGTTCGGTGGAGGTGAGATCATCATGCAGAACGTGGGGAACATGACCTTCAACCCGGTGAGCGTATCCATTTATAATGGAGCGGTCGGGGATATGAACGATGACGGGTTCCTGGACGTACTGAACGGGAATTTCATGCGTGTCAATAACGGGAATACCAACAATTACCTGAAGGTTATCACGCACGGCACGGTGAGCAATCGCAATGGTATCGGGGCTCGGGTGGAGGTGATCAGTGCCTTGGGCACGCAGATCAGGGATGTGAAAAGTGGGGATGGGTTCCGCTACATGAGCAGCATCACGGCCCATTTCGGTCTGGGCAGTGATAGTGCCGTGGACCAGGTGACCGTCTTCTGGCCTTCTGGCATTGTCAACGTGGTGGAGAACCCGCCGATCAATGGTACACTGGAGATCATCGAATCCGTTGATACGGATGTCGCTGACCTGGTCGCACCGCCCTCCCTCTCGGTCCACCCCAACCCTGCCGATGACCGGCTCGTTGTGAACGGGTCCGGTATCGCTTCAGGGAACGAGGTTCGGATAATCGACCTGGATGGAAGGGTGGTCAGCACCCGGCGGATCCAGGACGGTCAGGTGGATATTTCGTCGCTTGCAGGAGGCACATATTTCATCGAGGTGTTCACACCGGGAAGTGTGCTCAAGCAGATGTTCATGAAGCGCTGAAAGCGGAAGCGGGATCGGCCGCTCGACAGCGGTCCGGCTCAATCGCGTTCCTTCCAAACGACCTCCATAACGGTCTGGCCGACCGCCTTCAGGCTGGACCGGTCGATGACCGACATGTTGTCGTCATGCGTGTGCCAGCTGGGGTGGAACCCTCCCGTGCTCTCATGGAACTCGATGATGTCGATGGTCGGGATGCGCAGGTATTCGTTCACAGGTACATGATCATCGGTGCCTACGAAGTACTTCTGCTCCTGGATGAATCGATCACCGTAGCCCAGCGCATCCGCCGTGCGCCAGACCTTGCGCACGATCGCAGGCGCATATTGCATGCTCAGTGCTTCCTGGTAAAAGCGGGCATCACGTCCGCCCACCATGTCCAGCAAGATCCCGAACCTTGCCGTGTAACCGGGCTTGTGCGGCGAACGCGCCCAGTACTGTGAACCCAAGGCCCAGGTGTCCATGCTCCCCTCCCCCATGCCCATGGCACCAGAGGGGCTCCCAAAATCCTCCACATCGGTGAATAGGATATCCACCCCTGGCCCGTGTTCCTTGGCACCTAGGTGGCGCGCGATCTCCAACAACACCCCCACCCCACTGCCGCCATCATTGGCACCATCGATCGGCTCGTTCTTCCGTTCCTCGTCCTTATCCGCGAAGGGGCGGGTATCCCAATGTGCGAGCAGGAGGATCCGTTCAGAGCGATCGGGGGACCAGCTTCCGATGATGTTCCGCAACGGAAGTTGTTGACCGTTGAAGGCTGTGACCTTGCCCACCTGTTCATGCACAACCGCGCCATGTTCGGTGAGCCTGGCCACCAACCAATCACCGCAATTGCGATGGGCATCGCTCCCGGGTACACGGGGACCGAAACTTACCTGCCGCTCCACGTAATGGTACGCGCTGTCCGGATCGACCAGGGGCGTGGGGGGCAACTCGGGAAGTCCTTCATCCGGCCAGGCGTCACGGTTCGTTCGTTCGTCCGCGGTACCGCATCCGGTCCACAGGTAAAGAGCAATGATCGGGAACAGGGAACAAACCTTCATACCTTGTTCCATGTGGTACCTTCCTTGGTATCATTCAGCTGGATCCCCAATTCCAGCAAGCGGTCCCGGATCCGATCGCTGGTGGCGAAATCCCTGCTGGCCTTGGCTTCGGCACGCATGTGAATGAATTCCTTGACCAACCCGTCAAGGACCCGATCGCTTGCCGCGCCTGCGCCTTCCCTCATCAAACCGAGCACGTCGAACACCATGGCTTCAAAAAGCCGGGACAACTGGTCGATCCCTTCCTGGTCAAGCGAAAGCTTTCCGTCGTTCACCGAATTAATGATGCGGACACCCTCGAACAGCTCTGCGATCATCACAGGTGTGTTCAGGTCGTCGTTCATGGCATCGTAGCAACGCTGTTCCAATGCGGCCACATCCACTTCGCTGCTGGCCGCAGGTCTCAAGTTCGGGAGCAGGTCCGTGGCCGCCATCAACCGGGAAAGCCCTTTTTCAGCTGCCTGCAAGGCTTCATTGCTGAAATCCAGCGTGCTGGCGTAGTGGCACTGGAGCATGAAAAAGCGCACGGTCATCGGGCTGTACCCACGATCCAGCAACTTGTGATCACCGCTGATCAACTCCTCCGGTGTGAAGCCATTGCCTTCGCTCTTGCTCATCTTCCGGCCGTTCACCGTGAGCATGTTCGTATGCATCCAGTAGCGAACCGGGACCTGACCATCCGCGGCCACGCTCTGTGCGATCTCGCACTCGTGATGCGGGAACTTGAGGTCCATGCCTCCACCGTGAATGTCGAAGGTGCTTCCCAGGTACTTCGTGCTCATCACACTGCACTCCAGGTGCCAACCGGGGAACCCGACCCCCCAGGGGCTGTTCCATTTCATCAGGTGTTCCGGTTCGGCGTTCTTCCAGATGGCGAAATCCAGCGGGCTTCGCTTCTCATCCTGCCCTTCCGTTCCCCGGGTGTTCGCCAGGAGCTCGTCGATCTTCCGGCCGCTTAATCCGCCATAGCCATGCTTCTCCGCGTATTTCGGCACATCGAAATACACGGACCCATTGGACTCGTACGCGAAACCGCTCTTCAAGATCCGCTGGACCATCTCCACCTGCTCGAGCAGGTGACCCGTTGCGGTGGGTTCGATGCTGGGGTCCAGATTGTTGAACAACCGCATTACGGCATGGAAACCATTGGTGTACTTCTGCACCACCTCCATGGGCTCCAACTGCTCGGCCCTGGCCCCTTTGGATATGCGGTCCTCCCCATCGGCCGCATCCCCCAGCAAATGACCCACGTCCGTGATGTTGCGCACGTAACGCACGTTGTAGCCGATGTGGGTGAGCCAGCGGTAAAGGACGTCGAACGAGGTGAAGGTCCTGACGTTCCCCAAGTGCACATCGCTGTACACCGTGGGTCCACAGACATACAATCCCACATGGGGGGGATCCGAGGGCACGAACTCCTCCTTCTTCCGAGTAAGGGTGTTGGTGAGGTGGAAGGGGACCTTCTTCACAGCTGTCATGGGCCGCAAAGGTAGGTGCGGCCCTGCACCGTATATGAAGCCCAGGTGAAGGGATCGCTGTTCAGGGCAGGTCCTCCTCAGTGATGACCGCATCACCGACATAGCGTCCGGAACGATAGGTCTCGATGCGGATCAGGTGGCCATTCGCATCATAGCGATAGACCTTGCCATCCCAGAGCTGTCCGTTCTTGAACTGGCCGGTTTGAGAGAGGCGCAATTGCCTGTCGTACATCGTGTTGTAGCCGTTCTCGCGGAACACCACCGCGTTGGTCTTCTCCTCCTTGGATACGGTCGGTGCAGGTTTGGTACTGCGAGCTTCAACGGGAGCATCGCGATGGACCGGACGCAGATATCTGCTGTTCTGCTGGTCGATGACCCCGTTATGGAACACGGCCTGCTGCTGCAGGTCACCGTTCGCATAATAGCGTTCGAGCGTACCGTCCTCCCTTCCATCCTTGATCTCCACCTCAACGGCCAATTGTCCGTTCTCATGGTAGTACCGTTGGACGCCGTTCCTGACCCCGTACGGGTCGAACACGAACTCCTGAGAAGGCTTCCCGTTCGGATGCCAGCGGCGGAAGGCGCCGGTGTTGCGGTCCAGGTCCCAGGTCCCTTCCTCCTCGATCTGTCCATTCGGGTAGTAGATCGCGTAGGGCCCTCGGGGACGCCCCATGGCGTAGGTAATGCGGCTCATCAACTTGCCGTTCGGCCAGTACCGTTGCCAAACGCCCACCCGACGGCCGGATGCGTAGGTTCCCTCTTCTATGAGCTGGCCATCCTGGTATCCCGGCTTCTCCGCGACCGGCGCAATGAACCGCCAGACACCGGTCTTGCGCCCCTGCGCATCGACCTGGTTCAAGGTATCCGATGTGGTCTGTGCTGAAGCCGGAAGGTTCGCCAAGCACCCCCAGGCAAGCAAAGCCAGTAAGATGTGGGAGCACAGGATCGCACCAGCGGACCGGGAACGGTTCATCCGCCCGGAATACGCAGAACCAGGGTGAAGGTTACACGTTCGCGGAGCCCTTCAGGTGGGTGATCATGTCGTCCACCATGGCCGCCAGGTCGAATTGCGGTGACCAACCCCAATCGGCAAGGGCCGCACTGTCATCGATACTGCTCGGCCAACTATCCGCAATGGCCTGGCGGTGGTCCGGTGAATACGTGATGGTGAACCCGGGAATATGGCGCTGTATCTCCGCGGCGATCTGCTCCGGATCGAAACTGAAACCCGCCAGGTTGTAACTGCGGCGCTCCCTGACCCGCTCGGACGGTGCCTCCATCAGGTCGATCGTGGCCCGGATCGCATCGGGCATGTACATCATGGGCAGCACGGTACCCGCCTTTAGGAACGAGGTATAGCGGCCGCTCTTCAGGGCTTCGTGGAAGATGTGGACCGCGTAGTCCGTTGTCCCACCACCGGGTGCGCTCTTCCACCCGATGAGCCCGGGATAACGGATGCTCCTTACGTCCACCCCATACCGCTGATGGTAGTACTGGCACCAGCCCTCCCCAGCCAGTTTACTGATCCCGTAAACGGTGGTGGGTTCAGCGACCGTATGCTGTGGCGTGCCATCTTTGGGAGTGCTGGGTCCGAACACGGCGATACTGCTGGGCCAGTAGACCTTCTTCAGCACGCCCTCCCTGGCAAGCTCCAGGATGATGAACAAGCTTTCCATGTTCAGCTTCCAGGCATATGCCGGATCCTTCTCGGCCGTGGCGCTCAACAAGGCTGCGAGCAGGTACACCTCCTTCACCTCATACTTTTCAATGATGCGCTCGATGCCTCGCCTGTCCAATGCATCCACCATGGCAAAGGGGCCGGCTTGCTCCACCTGGGGTTCCTTGATGTCCGACGCCACCACCGCATCGTCACCAAACCTTTCGCGCAGCCCTTCCACCAGCTCGGTGCCGATCTGACCCGAGCTACCGATGACCAATACCCGTCCATCATTCTTTGTTCCCATGGTGGTGCCAAATGTAGGAGGACCGTGGACCTGTACGACCCCGGCCTGAAGGCTTCAATATCTTTGCAGGAATGACCGTTCCCAAGGAGTTCAATCCGACCGTGGCCAGGGGTGTGGCACCCGCTGGAGCAGCTGAAGCGCGGACGACCCTGTCCTTCTATCGCTATGTGGTCATCGACAAGCCCCAGGCCTTTCGTGATGCCCTGTTCCGGGAATGGTCCGCACTACGTGTTCTGGGACGCATCTATGTGGCGAGGGAAGGCATCAATGCGCAATTGTCGGTACCCTCCGCTTGGCTGGAACGCTTCCGCAATGCGGTCGACGCACATGAGCTGCTGAAGGACGTACCCTTCAAGATCGCGGTGGAGGAAGGTGCGATCAGTTTCAACAAGCTCACGATCAAGGTGCGTCCGAAATTGGTGGCCGATGGCCTGGCTGACGATGCCTTCGATGCGACCAACGTCGGTGAGCACCTGGATGCGGACGCATTCAACCGGAAGATGGATGCGGGTGCGATGGTCATCGACATGCGCAACAATTACGAGTGCATGATCGGCCATTTCGAAGGCGCCTACCTGCCGAAGGCCGACACTTTCCGCGCTGCGATCGACGAAGTGGTGGGAATGCTGGGTGAAAAGAAGACCGAAGAGCAGGAGCCGGAGATCCTCCTGTACTGCACCGGCGGCATCCGCTGCGAAAAGGCCAGTGCCTATCTCCGCCACCACGGCTTCACGAACGTAGGCCAGCTGCACGGCGGCATCATCGACTACGCCCGGCAGGTCAAGGCCAGTGGCATGGCGAGCAAATACAAGGGCCAGAATTTCGTGTTTGATGGCCGCATGACCGAACGGATCACCGACGATGTGGTCAGCGCCTGCATGCAGTGCGGTGTCCCAAGTGACCGCATCGCGAATTGTGCCCAGCATACGTGCAACATGTTGCTGGTGCAGTGTGAGGCCTGTGCAGCGCGCTACGCCGATTGCTGCAGCCCCAGCTGCCGGGAGATCCACCAGCTTCCGGAGGACATCAAACGTGCCTGGTGCAAAGGCAAGGCTTCTGCCAGCTCGAAAAGCAAAGCCATCAGCGACCCGGAAGCCCTGAGGAAAAGGATCGCGGAAGAGGAAGCGTTGCTTGCGCAGAACGGTACGCTGTATCCGGAGATGATGGATATCAGCCCCAATCCCATGTAAGGGAGCGAAATTTCGCTCCCCAACGATCTCACCACGATGCCCATTTACCACACCCTCGGCAAGATCCCGCACAAGCGGCACACCGTCTTCAAGAACGGCAAGGACCGCTATTACTACGAGCAGCTCTTCGGCACCATCGGCTTCGATGGTATGAGCAGCCTGCTCTACCATGTGCACCGTCCCACCCAAGTGAAGGAGCTCCGCAAGCCAAAGGACCTCACGCCCAAGATCGCGGTGGAAAAGAACATGCGCTCGTTGCGCCTGCACGGCTTTAAGGCCAAGCCCGAAAAGGACCACCTGACCGCACGCAAGGCCATCCTGGTGAACAGCGACTGCGCCATCGTGCTGGCCGCCCCACAGGCCAAGAAGGTCGACTACTTCTACAAGAACGCCGACTGCGATGAGATGATCTTCGTCCACAAGGGCAGCGGCACTCTCCGCACCTTCCTGGGCAACATCGACTTCAAGTACGGCGACTACTTGATGATCCCGCGCGGGATGATCTATACGATGGAGTTCAAGGACGCGGACAACCGCCTCTTCATCGTGGAGAGCCACCGGCCCATGTACACGCCGAAGCGCTACCGCAACTGGTTCGGGCAATTGCTGGAGCACAGCCCCTTCTGCGAACGGGACATCCGTCGTCCGAAGAAACTGGAGACCTACGACAAGAAGGGCAGCTTCGTGATCAAGGTGAAGAAGCAGCACATGCTGCACGAGCTCGTATATGCCACGCACCCCTTCGATGTGGTGGGCTGGGACGGCTACAACTACCCCTATGCCTTCAGCATCCACGACTTCGAGCCGATCACCGGCCGCGTACACCTGCCGCCGCCGATCCACCAGACCTTCGAGACCGACGCCTTCGTGGTGTGCAGCTTCTGCCCGCGGCTGTACGACTACCATCCCAAGGCGATCCCGGCTCCTTACAACCACAGCAACATCGACAGCGACGAGGTACTGTACTACGTGGACGGCGACTTCATGAGCCGCAACGACATCGGGCCCGGCCACATCAGCCTGCACCCGGCGGGCATCCCGCACGGCCCGCACCCCG
>JAGQVN010000285.1 GCA_020437905.1 Flavobacteriales bacterium | reverse complement strand
CGGCGATCGGCTTGAACTGCTGAAAGACCGAACCAGCAGGCTGGTTCTTTGTTACCTTAGCGGCCGCAAAAACCGACCCTTTTATCCCAACGACCCCGATGAGCGAGAAAGCGACGATCACCTTAGATGGTCAAACCTACGAATTCCCGATAGTGGAAGGGACCGAAGGTGAAAAGGCGATCGACATCAGCTCCTTACGGGCCGAAACGGGATACATCACCTTGGACTTCGGGTATAAGAACACCGGGGCCACGACCAGCAGCATCACCTTCCTGGACGGAGAGGCGGGCATCCTGCATTATCGCGGCTACCCCATTGAACAACTGGCGGAACAGGCCAGCTTCCTGGAGGTGGCCTATCTGCTGTTGAACGGTGAACTACCGAATGCCAAGCAATTGCAGGAGTTCGAAGGGAACATCCGTTACCACTCGCTGGTGCACGAGGATATGAAGCGCTTCTTCGAGTTCTACCCCAGCAACGCCCACCCCATGGGCATCCTGGCTGCGATGGTGAACTCGTTCAGCACATTCTACCCCAAGAGCCAGGACCCCAATCGTTCCATCAAGGACGTGGAGCGCACGATCTTCAGGTTGATCGCCAAGATGCCGACCCTGGCCGCGATCAGCTATAAGAACAACCTGGGCCATCCCTACATGTACCCCAACAATAGGTTGGGTTACGTGGAGAACTTCATCCACATGATGTTCGGTCTACCCACCGAGGATTACGAAGTGGACCCTGTGGTGGCCGATGCGCTGAACAAGCTGCTCATCCTGCATGCCGACCATGAACAGAATTGCAGCGCCAGCACCGTGCGGATCGTGGGTAGCTCCCAAGCCAACTTGTACAGCTCCATCAGTGCCGGGATCGCTGCCTTGTGGGGTCCTCTTCATGGTGGTGCCAACCAGGAGGTAATCGAGATGCTGGAGGCCATCCGCAATGATGGCAGCGACCTGGAAAAGTGGGTGAACAAGGCCAAGGACAAGAACGATCCCTTCCGCCTGTTCGGCTTCGGCCATCGGGTCTACAAGAATTTCGACCCCCGCGCCCGCATCATCAAGAAGTCCTGCGATGACATCCTGAAGAAGATGGGCATCAATGACCCGGTCCTTGATATTGCCAAGCAGCTCGAGGAGATCGCGCTTCGTGATGACTACTTCATCGAACGGAAGTTGTATCCGAACGTGGACTTCTACAGCGGCATCATCTACCGGGCCATCGGCATCCCCACGCGAATGTTCACCGTCATGTTCGCCCTGGGGCGCCTGCCGGGTTGGATCGCACAGTGGAAGGAGATGGTGGAGAACAAGGAACCCATCGGAAGGCCTCGCCAGATCTACACGGGCGCCACGAAACGTGATTACGTTCCGGTGAAGGACCGGAAGTAGTTCCTCAAAGCATGACCTGGATCAGCCCCGCGCGCGCCTGCGGGGCTTTTCTTGTGGCATCCGATACGTTGACTAACTTGAACTTCCATTATTCTCAACGACATGACAACAGCGACCAAACCAGCGACCAAGCATATCAACGACCTGCACTTCGAACACCAGGTCTGGCTGAACAACCTCCGTTTCTACAAGGATGAGATCGCCATTTTCGAACACCGGTTGGAGGATGTGGTGACGCGGAATACCGACCGGGAATTCCTGGCCCAGGTGGAGCACTTCCAGAACCAGTACATCCGGGAAAAGGAAGTCATCGATGAGTTGAAGCATGATATCAAACAGCACGAGAATTTCCTGGAAAAGGAGGCCATAGCCCACCCGATAGCGGTCGACCACCGGGCATTTACGGACCATGTCGGACTGCGCGATCGGATGGAGACCTTCGACAAGCTATACCATGAGCTGAAGCACGAGTTCCTGCGCTTCATATCGAAATGGATGTGATGCTCCATTGATCGGATCCTGTGGATCGGAGCACATGACGAAAGAGCGACGGGATCGCCCGAACGAGCTGATCGTGGATGCAAGCATCCGCTCCCGGTTCAAGATCTCCCTGTACTTGGCCATTTTCGCCCTGACGATCCTGGTCACCGTCGGCACCGTGGTGTACAGGAACCTGGAAGGCTGGTCCTGGGCTGATTCGTTCTACTTCTCCGTTACGACACTGACGACCGTCGGGTATGGGGACCTGGCACCGAGCCCTGGAGCATCCCGGGTGTTCACGGCACTGTTCATCGTTTCCGGAGTGGCGGTCTCACTGGCGGCCATGACGATCGTTGGCAGGAACTACCTGGAGATCATCGAACGCGAGATCCTATTGGAACGTTGGCGGCTACGCCCGAAGGATAAGAAAGACAATACCGGGCCCGAGGCTTGAGCGCCGTCGATCGCATGATCGGCGGACCATTACCCGTGCTGGTGGATGTGCATGCGACCGGGTGTGGAGCATCCAAGGCCATGGGACCCACCCATCGTGCATGAGGTGGCCCAGCGTTTGAAAGGAAAGATCCGCGTGCTCAAGATCGATGTGGACAAGAACCCGGCACTTGCTCAGAAGCAAGGTATCCGCGGGGTTCCCACATTCCTGCCGTCCAAGGCCGGAAAGATCGTCCGGCGACAACCCGGGACCGTTCCTGCAGGCGTCCTGATCGATCGGATCCGTGCCCATGGATGATCCGGTGTAGGGCACCAATAAAAAAGGGCGGTCTTGGACCGCCCTTTTCCGATCCGATCAGGACCGATCACTTCATCACCTTCTTCTCCAGGTACTGGCGTAATTCCTTGCCCAGCTTGGCGTACGATTCGGCAAGTCGGCTACCGGTATCGAAATCATAGCCTCCGAACTGGCTGCCAGGAACGCCAGTGACCTCCATCTTACCCAGCTCCTTACCGCCATTCCGCTCGATGAGGGTCACGGTGGCGTTGATGGAAGCGGGCATCTTGCTGATGCCGATGTTGTAGCCGGGTTCGGTCATGTTGGTCTGGATCACGAAGGCATACGTTGCGTCCTCCAAACCTTTGCCACCCTCAATGGGACCCTTGCCCTCATCATTGAACAGCTGCAGGAACTTGGGCTCGAAGCGGAGTTCCCGATCATCGTTCCAGGATTGGACGAACTTGTCGCCCTTGCCTGCTTCATCCTTTTCGTAATCGGCTCGTTTCTCCTTGAGGTAGTCGGCCTCCGACTTCTTGCCGACCTTCATGTTCTCATAGGTGAACTGGATGTCCACCTTCGACTGGCCTTTCAAGGCACTGAAATCACCCGAGGTCATTTTCATCTTCTGTGCTGATGCGCCAAGGGCGATCGAAACAGCAGCAGCAAGGGTCACAATGCGGTCCATGGTCTTTGATGTTTGACGCAAGTATAGCAAGCATCGTGCCTCGGCATTGACCTGGGCCTGGATAGGACGCGAGCGGAGCAATTCCACAACAACTGACAATGGTCATTCCCCCGCGGTCCCGACCGTTCTATGTTCGCCTTCGATCACGTTGTATCGGCCATGGGAGATCCCTCGGACATCCACACGATGGACCAGTTGGTCGCACATTTGTGCAGGGCCGATCAAGATCGGTTGGGGCTTGTCCTCACAGAGATGCAGCTTCCCTCCGAGGCCTTGCTGCGCAGAGCGCAATGGAACTCGAGGCGCTATACACGAACATGCCTTCATCGGACCGAGTCCTTCGAATTGTTGCTGATCTGCTACGAAGAGGGTCAGGCCACCTCCATCCATGACTACTATGGGGAGAAAGCCTGGATCCGGCCGCTGATCGGTCGATTGCTCGAAGAACGGTTCGAGAAAGGCTCCGATCCCGGGCTTGAATTGGTTCGGAGTTCCATCTTACTCCCGGGAATGACCTCCCACGTCGGCAGTGAGAACAGCATCCATCGCTTCTCCAATGCCGAACGCGGACGAACGGTCAGCTTGAACCTGTACGCGCGTCCGTTGAGGCGGTGGCGTGTCTACGACCAAGGTGGCGGATCGGGCTCTCTTTTGCCTGTCGGGCACCGTTGAACCGATCTTTGCTGTGCATGGCCAGCATACGTGCCACCGGATCAGCGCAGCGCACGACCTTGGACTTGGGCGCGATCAGCGAGCTACTGTTCCGCACAGCCACGGAGGGACTTGTCGTGGTCGATCGTGACGGACGGATCGTCCTGGTGAACCCCAGATTGGCGGAGCTCTTCGGTTACGGAGAGAATGAACTGATCGGCAAGACCATCGAGGACCTCGTACCCCGGGAACGCCGCGGGGACCACAGGAAGGAACGGACCGCCTACCAGCAGGCACCGCGTCGGCGGAACATGGGTGGTGACACTGAATTGACCGGGCTGCGCAAGGATGGCACGCAGTTCCCCATCGAGGTCGGGTTGAACGTCCTGGACCTGGAGGGCGAGCGATTCACGATGGGTCTTGTCACGGATATCACCAAGCGACGCACCACGGAACAGGCCCTGCAGCGGTCCTATGCAGAAATGGAAGAGCGTGTGGAGGTCCGGACCGCCGAGCTCAAGCATGCAGAACAGGCCACCCGTGAGGCCTTGGAGCGGGAGAAGGAGCTCAATGCATTGAAATCGCGTTTCGTTTCCATGGCCTCGCACGAGTTCAGGACCCCATTGAGCACGATCATGAGCTCGGTGGACCTGATCGGTCGCTACAATAGCGGCGCGAACTCGGCCCATGTCCAACGGCATGTAACGAAGATCCGCGGCAAAGTGAAAGAGCTGACCGTGATGCTCAACGACATGCTCAGTTTGGAGCGGCTCGAACAGGGTCGGACCGAAGGCGATCCGAGCACATTCGATGTGGTCCATGTGATCATCGAGCTTATCGAGGACCTGCGCGACCTGGCCAAGCCGGGTCAGGAGATCCGCTATGAGCATACCGGCGAGCAGCGAGGTGTGTTCATGGACCAGCAGATGCTCATGAACATCATGCGCAACCTGATCACCAATGCCTTGAAATATTCGGGCGAAGGCCTGGTGGTGGATGTGCACAGCTGGATACGCGAGGGCAGCCTGCATGTGGAGGTCCGCGATCGGGGTATGGGGATCCCTGCAGAGGACCAACAGCATCTATTCGAACGGTTCTTCCGCGCCAGTAATGTCATGACCATCCAAGGCACCGGCCTGGGCCTCAACATCGTGAAGCGCTACCTCGAGCTGATGGGAGGAACGATCACCTTTGACAGCACCGAGGGCGAAGGCACCACCTTCCGATTCACGGTCCCAACGAACACCAAGACATGAAGACCATTCTGCTGATCGAGGACGATACCGACATGCGTGAGAACACGTCGGAGATCCTGGAACTGGCTCGCTACCGGGTGATCCAGGCCGAGAACGGCCGGAAGGGGATCGAACTTGCCCGCGAACATATGCCCGATCTTGTCCTGTGCGACATCATGATGCCGGAACTGGACGGGTATGGGGTGCTCCACTTGTTGGCCCGGGACCCACGTACGGCAGAGATCCCGTTCGTATTCATCAGCGCCAAGGCCGAACGCGGTGAGGTGCGGAAAGGCATGGAACTGGGCGCGGACGATTACCTGACCAAACCGTTCGAAGAGAGCGAACTGCTGAACGCGATCGAAGGCCGACTGAAGCGCAGCGAACTGTTCCGAAAGGGCTTCGATCACAGCCTGGCCGGTTCCGAGAAGTTCATGGACCAGGTACGCGGGATCGATTCGCTGAAGGATGTGGGCCAGGACCGCAAGACAAGGAACTTCGAGCGGAAGGAGGTCATCTTCTACGAAGGGGACGAGCTGGGGTCCATCTTCCTGATCCGGTCCGGGAAGGTGCGCACCTACCGGATGAACCAGGATGGCAAGGAACTGGTCACCGGCCTCCATGGCCCGGGCGATTATCTGGGCTACATGAGCGTGATGGAGAACGGCAAGGCCATTGAGACCGCGGAGACCCTGGAACCCACGGAGGTTGCCCTGATCCCCAAGGAGGATATCCTGGCGCTGCTGTACCGGGACCGGGACGTCAGCATCCGCTTCATTAAACTACTGACCAAGGAGGTCAAGGAAAAGGAGAGCCAATTGTTGGAAATGGCCTACGCATCCGTTCGTCAACGGGTCGCACAGGCCCTGCTGCGGCTGCACGAACGTTTCGGCGGGGGGTCGGAGGATTCGCTCGGGGTTCGCATCAGCAGGGAGGACCTGGCCACCATCGTGGGTACGGCGACCGAATCGCTCATCCGCACGCTGACGGACCTCAAACATGAAGGCCTGATCGAGGTCCAGGGTCGCGACATCCGGCTCCGGGACGTGAAGGCTTTGGCCCGACTGGCCGCTGTATGATGCAGCGATCCATGGAACGTAGTTACTTTGCGTCAACCCAATCACCATGTCCAAGAAGATCATCGGTTACCTGCTCTGGATCGTAGCGTTCATCATTCCGTTCCGCACCGCATTGCTGAATACCAGTGAGACCGGCAACGTACCTGGTCTGATCAGTTTCGTTGCCATGCTCGCGCTGTTGTTCATCGGCTATGCATTGGTGGATGCCTCCTCCTCCGGTCAGGAGGCAGAGGGACATGGCCATTGAAGGGTGGGACCCTTGAAGCACTATGTGATCCCCACGGACCTGAGCGATGCTGCGATCCATGCAGCTGAACTGGGTTTGGGCGCGTTGGGAACCGAAGGAGCGACCGTGACCCTGGTATACTCCTATCTGAACCTCAGTACGGGAAGCCCCCTCACGGTGGACCTGGACCAGCTGATGGAACAGAGCGCAAGGGATGGCATGCGGGACTTTGAGGAACGCTTGAGACAGCGGATCGACCTGCGTAATGCCACGGTAAAGACCTGCATCGAACACGGTGACCTTCCCAATGTCATCGACCGGGTCACAGAGGAGATCGGTAGTGTCGATCTGCTGATCATGGGCACTTCAGGAGCTGCTGGTGTCAAGAAGGCGTTAATGGGCAGCAATGCCGCCGATGTGGTCGAACGGAGCCATGTGCCTGTCCTCGTGATCCCGAACACCTCCCAGATCGGTCCGGCGCAGCGCGTCGTGATCGCCGATGATGGAGGCGAGGTGGATAAGGAACTTCTCAAGCCCTTGCGCTGGTTGATCGATCCGGAGCGGACCAGGATCACGGTTGTCCACGTCAGCCGTTCCGGGGAACGGATGAGCGGTCATTCCCCCTACGCGGATGCCCTCGAAGGCCTTCGCTGTTCGTTCCTGACGGTCCCGGGGACAGAGGTGAGCGAGGTCCTGAGCAGCACGCTCAGGGAGCTGGATGCGGACCTGCTTGTGCTTGTACATCGTAGAAAAGGCGTCTTCAAGGACCTCTTTCGCAAGAGCATTTCCGCCGAAATTTCCATGCTTGCGGAGGTGCCGATGCTGGTCCTGGAGCACCTCAAGGGGACATGAGCTCCTCAGGGTTCGGGAGCAAGTTCCCCTTGTTCGCGTTCAAGGGCATCCGGGTATTCGTTCATTGGACCTTCCTCCTGCTGGTGGGCTATATCGCCATAACGGCGTTCCTGGAAGGTGCTTCTCCATTGGACATCGGTAAACAGGTGTTCTTTCTGTTGATCGTTTTCCTCTGTGTGATCATGCACGAGTATGGCCATGCCCTGATGGCCCTGCGCTACGGTGTACGCACGAAGGACATCACCCTGCTTCCCATCGGTGGCGTGGCGCGCTTGGAACGCATGCCCGAAGAACCCATCCAGGAATTCTGGATCACCGTAGCCGGACCTGCGGTGAACCTGGTGCTCGTTGCCTTGGCCATCCTGCTCCAGTTCGCTTTCTACGATGGTCTTTTTCTCACGGACCCGACCACCTCGGGCGACCTGGGCGAACAACTGCTCACGTTGTTGCTGGGTGTCAACCTGGCATTGTTCCTCTTCAACCTGGTCCCGGCCTTTCCCATGGACGGCGGACGGATCCTCCGATCGGTCCTGGGCATGCGCCTGCCCCGGTTGCAGGCAACGAGGATCGCATCCGCTGTGGGTCGCTTCTTCGCCATTGCCTTCGTGGTCTTTGGATTGGCCACCGGCAGGCCATTACTGGCGTTGATCGGTGTGTTCATTTACATCGGTGCCGTGGGAGAAGCGCGGATGGCCGGGCAGCAGGCGGCTTTGAGGAACGTTCGCATCCGACAGGTCATGCGGTCACGGTTCTGGAGCATGGATGGACAGCGCACTGTGAGCGAAGCGGTGGATGAGCTCCTGGCCGGGGGGGACGAGGACGTGGTCATCACCCATGCCGATGCATACCAGGGTGTGGTCAGACGCAAGGCGCTCGTTCAGGCGCTGCAGGTCGGGGACCGGGAAAAGCGATTGGACCAACTGGACATGGACCGGATCCCGGCTGCGGGACCGGATGACCCTGCCTATGCGATCTACGAGCGTATGCTGGCCTCGGGCTGGCCTTTGGTGCCGGTGGTCGAACAGGGCCGCGTGGTGGGCGTGCTCGAACCAACCAACATGTCCGAGTTCATCATGGTGCAACAAGCTTCCGCACCCGGATCAGGACGCTGATCACCACCCCTCCTCCTTGCTCCCCGGGGGCTGCGGCTGCTTTGGGCGATGCAGGGTGAATACCCGCGAGATGTTGAACCCGATATGGATCTCGCCGTCCAGCCAATCCCCGGTGGTCTCGGTGATGAAGCCTCGCTCGTACATCGCGGTCGAATTGGTCAAATGGACCTGGAACACATGCCCTCCTGTTTCAATATCCAGCCCGACCGATAGCGAATTCTTAAATCCCGGATTGGGATCATCCAGCCTGTCCTCAGGAACTATGGCTGCACGCAATTGACCTGGAAGTACATAGAAGTACTCGGCGTTCAGCGTTACGCGCTTGGTCAGTTTCACACGTCCTCCAGCGCCCACGTTCAGCACGTCGTTCTCCTCCTCGTCCGTTCGCACCAGGTTGCGATGCACCAGCCCGGGCATGAGCTGCAGGCTGAAACCTTCGGAGAACTTCCTACCCACAATGACCTGAAAAGCATACGCCATGCGGTGGGTGAAATAGTCCTCACGCTCCTCCGCGTACCAGGGTAGCTTTTCCTTGGTGAGGGTGGTAATACTGGTTCCCGCAAAAAGCGATAAGGTGATCGGCATGGAGCAACCCGAATGGCATTGACGAAGCAGCTTGTACTTGGCGAAGCCATCGATGGTCTTTTGAAAGCTGCTACGACCGAATCCAACAGCCAGCCGGTCGGTAACCCCGTAGTCGAAGCCGAGCCTGATCGTTGCCTGGTCCAGTCCGAACATCTCCTCTACCCCTTCGCTGAGGAACCCGAACCGGTGCCCGATGCGAAAGTCGAGCACCCCATGTGAGGTGTTCTCCAGACTGTGACCATTGATCACACGGGTGGTCTTGAAACTGGCCGTACTGTACTCCTTTGTCTCCTCCTCCTCTCCCAACAGGTCGAGCAGGCTATCCTGGGCCGAAACCGCGGGAGCAACCAGGACAAGGAACAAGAAGGGAACTGATCGAGCACGCATGCTTTCGGCGGGACAAGTGAACTTCAAAGCTTCTGCAGCTCGGCCTTCACCTTCACGTGGATCTCCTTGGCGATGTTATCGCGCACCATTCCGGGTATGGCGATATCATGATCCTCGGGCAGTATGATGAACCCGCACTCGGCAACAGTGGCCCCGGTGGGTTGGACCTCCACGGTTACCGGTGTGGATAAAGGCTTGGTCACGCCATGGATGGTAAGCTCCCCGTTCACCGTCAGGTCGTGCCTGCCGGGCCGGGTGATCAGCTCGGCGCTCATGCCGTCGACAGTACCCTTGAAGGACGCCTTGGGGAACTTGTCGCTTTCCATGTAGTTCTCATTGAAGTGCTCCTGCATGAGCGCTTTTTCGAACTGGAAACCCTTGATCAGGGCCATGAATTCAATGGCACCGGTGCTGGCATCCAGGACGCAGGTGCCCTTGAAGTTCTCCGCCTCGATGGTCTCCAATGGCGTTTCGGACCGGAATTGGAGCTGACCGTTGCGGGTACCATATTTCTGTGCCGCGGTCAGGAGCGGCACCATGGCGAGCAGCATGAAGGTGTTTCGAAGCATGTCGTTCAGATGTTTTCTGGTTCTAGGGCAAAGAGCGTTCCATTTCCACGCAGCGCACCAATATCACGTCCATCAGGTAGCCGGTACAGACCCCCTTCACCGACACCTCCTGGCCAACGGCCCGGTCATGGGGCACGTCCATGGAGCTGAACTCGCAGACCACAGCGGCCATGAGGTCGCCGGTATCCAAGGACACGTTCACCACTCCCGCGTCGCCTGCCTCGATCTCCTTGATCACCCCGGTGACCATGACGACCTGGTCCGCGTATTGCGCATTAGCCGCTTGTTCGTCCTTCTGGAATGCCTGGAGCAGCTCCGAAGCGGTAAGGGTCCAGGCCGCATCGACATCCGCCGTGCCTGCGTGTTCCCTGTTGTACTCGGACCATGCGAACCACGCTCCAACGCCCCCGACAAGGATGGCGATCGCAAGTATGATGAGGGTCCTTTTCTTCATGATGTCAATTGTTCGGTGCTCCAGCTTGAAGCCATTGATCGATCTGCTGCTGCTGGCAGGGTGACAATGGGCCCGAAGGTGGCATGACCTTGAGGTCGATCACCGCTGCCCTCAATGTACCGTTGTCTGCTGCCGCCTTGACCCCGGGGTAGGTCCCCAGATCGCCAGGCCCTGTTCCTCCCGGGACATGACAACCCGCAACAGCACAACTGAAGGCCATGATGGGGGCCACTGTTCCAGAATAGGTTACGTCCAAGGTATTGCAGGCTCCTGGATACAGTTCCTCCTCTACGTCATAATAGCACCCCATCAAGGAGCAGCCGGCAAGCAACGAGAACAAAGTCTTTCGCATGCCTCAATTGTTGGGCGCTCCCTGCTGGACCCAGATCGCGATCTTATCGATGTCGCACTGTGGCAGCATTCCTCCCGCCGGAGGCATAGGTGTGTACCCCACCTGATGCTGGACCGCTCCCAACAGCCGCCCTTCGGTGGCCAGGGTGTTCACCGCCCCCCACGAGGTCAGGCTGTATCCTCCCTGCGGGTTGGCACCACCGTGGCAGCCATTGCATTTCTGTTGGAGCAATGGGGCGATCGTGGCCGAATAGGTCACGTTGGTGGTATCGCAATCCCCACTGCATCCGTTGTTCTGTGCCCCCTGAAGGATCCAGTTCTGTATCATGGAAACCTGCTCGGCCGACAGCTGGGGGGCATCATCCGGGGGCATGTCACCGTCGATGATCTCATCAAACAGATCACTATCCCAGGGATCGCCCGGCTCAACCTGCTCCATGATCGTTCCATACTCATAGAGCCGGACATCCTCCTCGTGCGTCACTGCATCATGGCAACCAGGTGTCGAGCAATAGGTTACCAGCAATGGCAGTATGGATTGTTGGAAATAGACCGTATCCGGATCACAAGGGGCCCCGTTGTTCCCGCCACCTCCTCCACCTCCGAAGGGAAGGTCCTCCACGGGTGGGAGCAAGGGTTCATGTTTGCATCCAGGCACCAACATGATCAAGACCCCCAAAAGGCCGATCAACGCCATCCAAGTGGAACCCCTAGCCCTCCTATGCTTCATTGCTCGCTGTGTAGAAAACTTGGAGAATGACCATGGATGCAAAATTAGCCTGGCCTTGCAGCCTGATCGGCAGAATCTGGACGGTTCCGGCATTGGACCGGACGGATCGGGCGAACCAGCGGATGAACCGTTCGAAGTGCATCCTAGCCCTTAGCGTTCAGGTCCGCCCTCAAGGCAAGCAGAGCATGGGTCAATTGGAGCACATCCAGGTTCCTTCCGTGGCGCTTACCGCAATTCGATCGGATCAGCCGGGCAAGGACCTCTCCGGGCTGGCATTGCAGCAGCTCCGAGAGTTCCTGCTCGGATAGCAAGCGCAGAATGGGATACCGCATTTCCGATCCATTGCCTGGGTCCTCAACGAACTTGGGGATCTTGGTTTCCATGACCCCGGCAATTTCCGAAGTCCGCCGCGAGAACACCGGGACCACCGCGATGGAACGGGATATCCGTCCGACGGAACGGACGTTCAGCCACCCGCCAGCCAACGCTTGAAGCTGGAGGCACGCTCACTGCTTACCACGGCATCGGGACCGAACTCCGGATCCAAGGAAACCTTGACCCTCGATTTGCTGTAGGTGATCAGGTCCCTGATGCTGTCCACCTGGACAATGAGCTTGCGGTTCAGCCTGAAGAAACGATGAGGGTCCAACTGGCATTCCAAGCGGTCCAGGCTTTCGTCCATGGGAAGATCGCGGCCTTCCCGTGTCCGCAGGTAGGTGATCTTATCCTGAGAGAAGAAGTAGGCGATCTCGTCCGGTTCGATGATCTTGATGTGGTCGCCATAGCGCAACAAGAAGCGTCTGACGGGTAGACGTACCTCCCAGGGATCAACACCCTGGGCCTTGGCCGCAACGCGCACCACGGCCCGGTCCCTTGACCGTTCGAGCACATTGGCGAGCTCCTGCTGGTTCACCGGCTTCAGCAGGTAGTCGAGCGCGTTCACCCGGAACGCCCGCAGGGCATGTTCATCATATGCGGTCACGAACACGACCGGGCAGGGTACATCCATGCGCTCGAAGATCTCGAAGGCGTTCCCATCGGCGAGTTGGATGTCAAAAAATGCAAGGTCGGGGGCTTCGTTCCGTTCGAACCATTCCAGTGCACCGCTCACGGTGTCCACTTCACCGATGATCACGATCCCGGGATCTGCGGATGCCAGCAGCTTGCGCATCCGCTTCACGGCAGCTGGCTCGTCCTCAACGATCAAGATCCTCATCTGTTCCCGCTAATCGAGGCAGTTGGACCCGAAAGATATCCTGATCGCGAACGATCCGGACCGGAACGTTCGTAAGGGCCTTGTAGCGCTGTCGGATGCTTTCCAGCCCATAGGACGTGGAGGACATCGCCGTGGAGCGTGGCCGTAGCGGATTCGACACGGTGATCCCGGAGGGGTCTGCATGAATAGTGACCTCCAGGGGCCGGTCCTTGGTGGCCGCATTGTGCTTCAGCGCGTTCTCCACAAGCATCTGTAGGGTGAGCGGTGGTATCCGATCCTTTCTGAACTCCTCGGGAAGATCGACCTGCAAGGCGATGCGGTCCTCGAAACGTCGTTGCTCCAGGACAAAATATGGCTTGAGCAAGCGCAGTTCCTCCTCCACGGTGATCACATCCTTGTCCCGCATCTGCAATACGTTGCGGAAGAAGGCGCTCAGGTCTTCCACGTGTTCCACCGCCCTTGGAGGATCCTCTTCGATCAGCTCGATCAGGGTGTTGAAGCTGTTGAAGAGGAAATGGGGGTCCATCTGGCTTCGCAGGACCTCCAGCCGCAGTCGGTCCTGTTCCTGTGCGATCCGTTCCCGGAAACGGGCCCTGCGCTCCCTTCCCCGCACAACCAGGAACAGCGCCAGCAACAGCACCAGCGAAACGGAAGCCACGGCGGGGGCGGTCCTCCACCAGGGAAGAGCGATGGTGAAGTTGAGCGTTGCGAACGAACCGGGAAGCGGATCCTGCCCGAGGAAGGCCCTTACCCGGAACACGTGATCACCGGGTGGCAGTCGCGAGTAAACCACCTCACGCTCCCGGGTCAGGATGGGTTGTTCGTCGTATCCGAGCAACTGGTATTCGAAGCGAAGCAGATCCGGAGCGGAGCAGGGGGCTCCAATGAAATGAAAGCCCAGGAAGTTCTGATCGTGCTCCAGGCGGTGTCCATCCTCCAGTGGAAGCAGTGCATCACCCCATCGCCAGGCGATAATGGCGGCGGTCACCTGCCCGTCCAACAGGGACGCCCTGGGCCGCAGCTTATACATTCCGCGGTCGGTAGCCGCCCAGAGGGCCCCGGTCCCATCCGTGCAGAAGGTATTCAGCTGTCCTTTCGCCCCGGTGGTGCCCAGCGCCCGATCCAAACCGGTGAATGCATCCTTGGAGGGATCGTAGGCCACCAGCCCGTCGTCCCCGAACACAAGGACATGCTCGCCATAGGCGGCCAGACCCGTTGCTGTTCCGCGCAGCAGGGGCTCCTGGGGTCCGACCGGGCGCAGGCGATCGCCATCGATCCGGCACAGTCCGGCGTTGGGACCCACGGTCCATACACCACCTCGGGGATCGTGGATCAAGGCATAGAACGTGCCTGCTTCCTCCGGTCCTCGGACCAGGTCCACCTCGCCGTTCGGTGAACGCCTGATAATGCCATCACCGTCACTTGCGAAGTATATGGTGCCATCCGGAAGGGCCAGGACATCATACAGGAAGCCGTTCCCCGGAAGCTTGAGGTCCCGGATCCCGGAAGAAGGGTCGTCCAGGTCCAGCGAGGCCGCGCCCCCCAAGGTGGCGAATAGCACCGTCGACCCGCTGGCAGCGATGGACAGCACGTGATCATTGATCAGACCGTCCGGGGTGGCCAAGCGTTGGATGGAACCATCCTCGCCGATCCTGAACGCGCCAGCCCCCAGGG
>JAGQVN010000029.1 GCA_020437905.1 Flavobacteriales bacterium | reverse complement strand
CCGATGATGTCCTCGTTGGGGCAGATGCTCAGGTTCGCGAAGTCGGAGGCGAGGTACAGGTATTGGTGTCTGCCATCCTCCCAGAATCGGCTGTACGGGCTTTCGATGGTCCCCAAGGTCGTGTTGTTGGCGAACAAGGGATTGTCGATCGTCGGGTAGTTGTTCACGCCGACCGCATAGCCGCAGGTGGGCACGGGGTCGGAGTAGTAGTCCTGATCCTTCTCCAGGTTGAACACATTCTCCAGCTGGTACCAGTTCGCCGTGTTGTCCACGTTCCCGTCGTGGGCGTTCGTGGTGGAATTGAAACGGATCGTACCCCTGTTGTTGCTGGCGGTGGTGCCGATGATCTGCAGACCGCCGTCCATGTGCAACAGTTCGTCCGGTGCGGTGGTATTGATGCCGACCAGACCATCCGCCGGGGCGATACCTGATCGTACACGCATACGTTCCACACCATCGGTGCGGAACACGAAGTCCTGGTTGTTCGTGGTCCCGATGACATTCCCGCCCACACCGGCATTCCCGCCGTATTGCCAGCCTTGGTCAGAGTTGAACACGTTCGTCCAACCATTGATGGGGGGATCGGCATCGTAATACCAGAACCCGCGCGGGTTCACGGCGGACCCCGGGGTGACGAAGACGATCAAGCCCTCGGCCGGGGCGGCAATGGCATCCCGTTGGCCCGCGCTCATTCGGGGTGCCAGCAGACCCTTCGTGGTGCTGCTCAGATCGAGCATGGCATCCGGGTGGGGGGCCACACCCACACCGACATCGTTGATCCCCAGCTGTGCCAGGACCGTAACCGCCAGTCCGAACGAGCCGACGACGGAAAGCGATCGGAGCAGGTGACTTGCGTGCTTCATGGCTGTGTTGGGGTTCATTGTGCGCCAGGTATGATCCGTTCTCCAAGGTCATCGACCAGCACGCGCTTCTCACGTTCGCTCAAGTCGTGCATGCCGATAGCCGTCTCTCGCATGGGTGCGAACTCCTCTGGAGCTATTGGTCGCCGTGTGCTTAACGCCTCCAACAACTCCGCACGTTTGTGCAGCTCCACGAGATACAGGGCCTGCGTTTCCGTGGTGGTCCACAACTGGGTGGTCAGATCACCTAATGAGAACGCTCCGTTCCGGTCCCATTCCGAACGGCCCTTCATGGTCGGCAGATGCCGTTGCTCCGCCACGAATGCGCTCATCTCCTCCACGGACAGGTTGTGGTGTTCCCCTGCATGGTCCAGATCGTCCATGTGGACCCGGCCATCGAAGTGCTTGTCGAAGACGTGGTCGCTCAATCGCACACCGTTGTCATAGACCCCGTTCTCTACGGTGATGGCGCCCGGCCCCCTGAAGGAATAGGCAGGTGCCACCGTGAACCGCCAACCCGGGTTCAACTCGGTGATGAACCCTCCGTTGTAATGGATGTAGTCCCCATTGCCCACGATGGCCGGCCCCGGTGTGGAGCTCACCGTCCCGTTGAAACGGATCACGGGGCGTACGTTCGTGGAACCACCGGAGGTCTGAAGGCAGGTCGCGTCCATACCACAACCCTGGGTCGGGGTCCCTCCACAGAGCGGGCCTACATCACTACAGGTTCCGCCGATGCTTATCGCATTCTTCGAATAGGTGACTTGATTATTCGCCCCCGCAATGGTCGTCACCGCCACAGGCACCTCTCCTCCCACAATGCCAGGCCCGGGAGAGTTCATGCACACTTCCACCACGATGTTCCGGACCCCATCCCACTGGAATGGTGCGGCCAGGGCCACATTGTGCCAACCGGCTGCCGTGGTCGTTGGAAAGTTGTTCGTGTTGACCGCACAGCCGAAGGTCGGGTCCGTATTGTTCTGAAAGCCGCCGGACAGATCGTTCACCCCAATGGGAACGTGGAAAATGCTCACCTGCCATCCCCAATTCTTCACAGCCCCTACGCCACCCTGCTTATAAAAACCGATCGTATTGATCGAGCCATCGGGGCACAATCCGCTGGTGATGTCCGTGTTCCCGGCCAATTGGGCCAGTTCCACGTTGAGTTCCTCCCGTTTAAATAGGTACTGATGGCGGGCCCGGCGGAGGGTGTTTCCATTCGGGAAAGGAGTGACCAAGAGAGCGGCGCTGAAGCTGCTCAGTCCGGTGTTGTCCGGAATGACCGAGTTCCCCGAGCCGCAGGTGGCTTGGTTCTGCTGCGTGTAGGCAGCATTCCGGATCAGGCGGTAATCGTTCTCCAACTTCCTCCAGCCTTGGGCGGGGCCCATGTAGCCTTCGTGGCAGCTGTCAGGATCGTTCCAACGAATGGTACCGATGTTCGTGTTGGCCGTGGTCCCGGTGATCCGGATGGCGCCACCCACATCCACGCGCTCCAGGGCAACGGTCTGGTCCAGGGCCCATTCACCGGTGGGCGTGAACCGCATCCGTTCGACCGAATTGGTGACGAAGCGAACAGGGGAATTGTCGGAGCTCCCGAAGTAATCCACCACCGGTGTGTTCAGGTCGTTACCGCGCAACGCCCAGTTGGTCTTTCCCTCGGAGATAAGCTCCCAGCTGCCATTCGCGAAATAGTAGAAGCCGGTGGTGCCATTGGTCTGGTACACCAGCAAGCCTTCAACGCCTGTCAATGCGCCCCGTTGCCCCTGGGTCATCCGGGGCACCAGGAAGCCTTTTTGCGTGGCTGGTCCGGTGTAGTTGGAGCTGACATCCAGGATCGCCGAGGGATCGCTGAGCGCCCCCGTATTGTTCACCGCGATGTTATCCTGTGCGTTCACGGCGCCGACCCAGGCACAGCAGGCCAGGGAAAGGGTCCAGTGGATGACGATGCGCTTCATGGCTGTGCGTTCGGTCAGGTGGCTCATCGCTTGCTTCCGGTTAATGCGTGCATCCGCTCGAGCAGGGCCGCTTTTTGATGCGTATCAAGTCGACGACTATCCCGGATATCCTGCTCCAATTGCTTGATCTCGGCATCCGTCGCGGCTTTTCGATAGGCCATGTCCTCCAGGATCCGGAGGTCACGTTCCAACTCGATGATGTACAGGGCCTGCGTTTCCACGGTCTCCCAGAGGCCGGTGTTCAATTCCCCCAGGGGAGGCATCCCCTGCGTGGTCCATTCCTCGCGTGATGGCATGGAAGGAAGGTGGCGTTCCCGTTCCAGGTGATCCTCGAGCTCGGCAAGTGGCACGTACGTATACTTCGAAGCGGCCTTCATGTCCTCAGGTCTCACTTTTCTGTCATAATACCTGTCGAAGACGTGGTCGGACAGGGTCGTGATCCCGTCCACCACGCGGTTCTCTGCGCGCACTGTCCCCGGTCCCCGGTAGTTGGCCGCAGCCCACGCAGCGCTACCGATCATCAACGCCCCATCGTACTGGATGTAGTCCGCATTAGCAGCCACCGCAGTACCAGCCTGGACCACGGCATTGAATCCGAAGACGGGCCGCGTAGTGTTCACACCCAGGTTCAGTCCACTTGGAAGGACCGGAGCATCGGTGAACTGGTTGCCATGGAACACGGTGTTGGTCGTATGGTATCCGTAGCGGGTGGCATTGAAGGGAAGGCCCTGCGTCAGGAAGACACGTGGTGAGATCCCTGCCACACCCGCTTTCTTGTAGGTGATCTCGATGATGATGTTCGCTGTGCCGTTCCAGTTGAACGCGGGTGACAGCGGGAACACGTTGGTCCCTCCGCCCACGATGTAGGTCGCCTGTGAGAAGCGGGCCCCTGAGGCACTGACGCCGGGGTCCCAGTTGGTCATGGTGTTCAGCAGGGTGTTCCCGACCCTGATCTCGAAGTTCAAGGCAGCTCCTGGCGGCGGAGGACCGTTCGGGTCATCGTCCAGCGCGACGATCGACAACTGCGTGATCAGGCCGGCGCAGAGATTGAAGGGTGGTGCGCTCAGTTCGGAGGCCAGGAAAAGGTATTGCACTTTCGAACCGGAGGCAGCGGCCGTTGCTCCGGTGGGGAAGGGCGTCTGCTGCAGACGTGCCACACCGGCGGCAGGGGTCTGCCCCGTATTGGTGCCTCCCTCGGTGGTGCCTGGCGCTCCGGGGCAGCTGTACGAGATGCTCGCGTAATCCTGGTTGGTCTGCAGGACCTCGGCATTCTCCAAACGCCGCCATCCTGCTGCATTGTTGGTCACGTTCCCTTCGTGCTCGTCATCCACCGCATCATACCGGATCACGCCCTCCAAGTTGGTCAGGCTGTATTGGTTCGGGTAGAGCGGGGCAGGCCGGAAGATCCGCAAGCCACCATTGATGGTCAATGCCTCCAGCGGCGTGGTGGTATTGATCCCGATCTCGCCCGTGCTCAGGATGCGCATCCGCTCCGCTCCGTTCGTGCGCAGCACGAAGTTGTCCCCACTGCCTGCGACCGTGCCGAGAAAATCATTTGCGGCATTCGTCCCAGTGTTCCCGTTCAGGCTCCATCCTGTCAGGTTGCTCCACCGCACCCAGGCGGCTCCGTCATAATACCAGAGGCCGTGTGCCGTTGCAGGATTGTACGGTGCCGGATCATCGATCTGATAAACGAGCATGGCCTCCGCGCTGGGGGTGGCTCCGGGGAACATGGCGATCCGTTGGGCGCTGGTCATCCGGGGGATCAGCAGACCGCGCGTGGTGCTGGTCAGGTCCAAGATGGCCGAGGCGTTCGGCACCGCACCCGTGGTATTGATGGCTACGTTCTGTGCGTCGGCGGTCAGAAGACCGAGGGCCAAAAGGCCGGTGATCGTTGCTTTCACGCGGAATGTCCTAGGCATGGGAACGAAGGTTTGGCACAACAGCACGTTGGTGTCGCTTGAGCATCAGACAAATATAAGGAGCCCACGGTTCGGTGGAAGGTACTTCTCGGGACAAACGCCGTTCAAGATCGGAAAGCCTACGCATGGAAAGGTCGCTGTCTGACTTGTAGACGATCGAGGGACTTTTGAGTTGCCCCGGAATTATCAACACATGAACAGAACCTTAACGACGGATGAGCGGGTAGCTCGCCAACCGTTCCTCCCCCTCCCTGAACACGCTTAGCGTGTACGACCCACCAGGCAGCGTGCGAAGGTCCAGGTCCAGCATGGAACTTCCGGGTTCGAGCAGGCGGGTACCCTGCAGGACCAGCCGTCCCAAGGCGTCCTGAACACGCCATTCGACGGTGCCTTGTCGGGTCAGTTCGATGGGCACAAGGGTGAGGTCCTCCGCCGGGTTGGGGAAGGGCGCGCTCACGTCCCCTGTGTTGAACGAAGCCCAGACCACTTCGCTGCGCGACACGCTCCCATCCTGATCGACCAGGATGAGGCGGTAATAGTTCATTCCGTTGAAGGGTTCCGGGTCCTGGAAACCATAGGTCCGCTGGCTCAGGCTGTGTCCCGCAGCTTCCTGATGGCCGATGGGCATGAAGCTGTCCCCATCGCTGCTCCGCTCGATCCGAAAATGATCGGTGTTGTGTTCGGTGGCGGTCACCCAATCCAGCCTGACCTCCTTGTCGGCCGCGCGTGCGGTCAGGTCGATCAGTTCCATGGGCAGGACCGTACAATCCAAGGAGGCACCGTTCTGCAGGTCCCAGTTCAGGTTGAAGGCCAGCCCACTTTGGCTCCAGTTGCTCACGTAAAGTAGATAGACTTCGCCGGTAATAACAGTTAGATCATCAACCCATTTGTTGCCGCCCACACCTTCCGTAAAGTCAGTGGCAGTATAGTTGAGCCCTGTGTTTCCGGTCAAAGCTGAATAGGAACATCTGATCGGCTGGCTTAGTGGAGGGCAGATACTGCCCGGTGAAGACCCAGGCGGATAGGGTCCCCAGATGGCAAAATCGTAGTCATCCGTCGGGTCAGTAGGACTGATGG
>JAGQVN010000284.1 GCA_020437905.1 Flavobacteriales bacterium | reverse complement strand
GCAGCAGTTCGACCTGTCCGACGCCTACGACGAACTGGAACTGCTGGGCTTCCCGCTGTGCGATCCCTTTCTGCTGGTGGAAGAGCGATCAGATGATCGGACGATCGGAAGATCAGATGATGACGGCGGATCCGCTTCGCCCTTCACAGCACACACTTCACACCTCACCCCTCCCCAGATCCTCACCCGCCAAATGCCCGAGCACATCGGCAAGCACGTTTCCATGCTCGGCTACGTGGTGCATGTGAAACCCACCAAGACCCTGGCCGGCGAACGCATGAGCTTCGGCTGCTTCATCGATCCCGCCGGCGACTTCTGGGACAGCACCCAGTTCCCGTCGGTAGAGGCCCGCTTCCCCATCCGCGGACGCGGTGTGTATCGGCTGTTCGGGCGCGTGGAACAGGAGTTCGGACATTGCTCGCTGAGCGTGGAGCGCGTGGAAAAGCTCCCCTGGAAGCCGGACCCACGCTACGGCGCCAAGTGATCGCACCCGTACATTCATGCCGTGCGCATACTGATCCTGAGCCTCACCTATCCGCTGTTCCTGGGAACGAACGCCCAACAGATCCTGCATTACACCGAGACCTCCGGATTCGACCACCAGACCCGCAGCCAGTCGCTGACCATGTTCCAGGACATCGCCCAGGCCATCGGAGCAACCGTGGTGGACGACAACACCGGTGACCCCTTCAACGACCTGAACACGCTGCAGCAATTCGGCATGGTGGTCTTCAGCAACACCTCCGGCGACGGCATATTGGATGCCCAGCAACGCACCAACTTCGAGGCGTACATCAACGCCGGTGGCTCGGTCATGGGCATCCACGCGGCCAGCGATACCTACCGGCATAGCACGGCCAATGGAGGCAGCACAGGCACCTGGGACTTCTACCCGGAACTGATCGGTGCGAGCGTACAGCAGAACCCCAACCACGTGAGCGGCACGCCACAGTACGCCATGCAGCATATCGGACAGCACCCAAGCACCGCATTGCTGCCCGACCCGTGGACCAAGAACGAGGAATACTACTACTGGGAGAACGGCTACTACCGACAGGACAATGTTCCGGTGCTGGAAGTGGAAGAGACCATAGGACCCAACAACGTGGTCAACAGCTACGATGCACCGCGGCCGATGAGCTGGTACCGGGAATTACCCCAGGGTGGTCGTATGTTCTACACGGCACTAGGCCATGCGGTCAGCAACTTCACGAGCGACATGCTCTTCCGGCAGCACATCGCCCAGGCCCTGGCATGGGTCCTGGACCTGAGCACGGCAATAGCCGAGGAGCCCCGGACAGGCCTGGATCACTTGGACATCACGTGGTGGAACGACGAGCTCACCATCCGTGTAGGAAGCGAACTGATCGGATCGGCATTCACCTTGCACGACAATGCGGGTAGGATCATTCGTGGCGGGATGCTGCATGAAGCGGCAACGACCGTTCGCACCGCAGCCGTTGCGACCGGTTCGTATTACGTGACGGTCAAAGGAACCTCCAGGCACGTGATGATCATGCGCTGATCGCTCCCGGGAACGATCCTGTGCGTACTTTCATGCTTCACACCTGACCGATCATGAACACCCTCCTCCCTATTTGCCTGGCCCTGGTCATTGCGATCCCTGTAACCACGGTTTCCGCTCAACATCGGGCCAAGGAGTTGGTGGAGGTCATCTTCCTTCCGGAAATAGGCCCAGCCGATCTGGATAGCATTCAGGCACATCTCAAGGCGTACAAGATCGACCTCCAGGTGAACAGCACGGAATACGACGATGGTCTATTGACCGCGATCGATTTTCTGGTATCCACCCCCAACGGGAAGGGGAGCGCGCAAGGCACTGTGGAACGAGACAAGAAGCTCGGCTTCCGGTACGACCCCAGCGGGGAGAGCGAGTTCACCCTGGCCGTGGGGTACTTGGAAGAAAAATAGCACCAGGCCGGATCGCGCGGGACAATGATGCGGAATGGTCCGTCGGTCCTGTCGAGCGGCCTCGTTCTAGGCCTCCTGCAACTTCTTCGCCGCCCGCTTCCGGTCGTTCTCGTCCAGGAACACCTTGCGGATGCGGAGGCTCTTGGGCGTGACCTCCAGGTACTCGTCCGCAGCGATGTACTCCATGCACTCCTCCAGGCTGAACTTCACGGCCGGAGCGATGTTCATCTTCTCGTCGCTGCCGCTGGCCCGCATGTTCGTAAGCTTCTTCGTGCGCACCACATTGACGACCAGCTCCTCACCGGGCTTGGGGCTCTCGCCGATCACCTGGCCCACATAGATCTCCTCTCCGGGGTCCACGAAGAACTTCCCACGGTCCTGCAACTTGTCGATGGCATAGGGTACCACCGCACCTTGTTCCCCACTGACGATGCAACCTGGACGCGGCGCCTGGATAGCGCCCTTGAACGGTTCGTAGCCTTTGAAACGGTGCGCGATGATCGCCTCGCCTTCCGTGGCTGTGAGCAGCGTGTTCCTGAGACCGATGATGCCCCGGGCTGGAATGGCGAACTCCAAATGCGAGCGGCCGTTCTTCTGTTCGATGTTAAGGATGTCACCCTTGCGACGTGTCACATGGTCGATCACGCGGCTGCTGAACTCCTCAGGGACCTGTACGGTGAGCTGTTCAATGGGCTCGTGCCGGACGCCATCGATCTCCTTGAACAGCACTTGCGGCTGGCCCAACTGGAACTCATAGCCCTCCCTGCGCATGGTCTCCACCAGGATGCTCAGGTGCAGGATGCCACGGCCGAACACCAGCAGGCGGTCCGGACTGTCCGTTTCCTGGATGCGCATGGCCAGGTTCTTCTCGATCTCCTTGTACAGCCGATCGCGCAGGTGACGGCTGGTGACGAATTCTCCCTCTTTTCCGAAGAAAGGTGAATTATTGATGGTGAAAAGCATGCTCATGGTGGGTTCATCCACCGTGAACTTGCTCAAGCCTTCAGGGGCCTCGGAGTCGGCGATGGTATCGCCGATGTCAAAGCCTTCCAGGCCCATCACGGCAACGATCTCACCACTGCTCACCGCTGTCTTGATCTTCTCCTTGCCCAGACCTTCGAAAACCATCAGCTCCTTCACCTGGCCCTTGAGGTGCTTGCCGTCGTTCTTCACCAGCGTGACCGGCTGACCGGGCCGGATGCTGCCTCGTGTGATCCGCCCCACAGCGATGCGGCCTTGAAAACTGCTGTAGTCCAAAGAAGTGATACGCATCTGCAGCGTGCCTTCCTGCACTTTCGGGGCAGGGACATGTTCCAGGATAACGTCCAACAGGTGGCTGACATCCTCGGTCGGTGCCTTGGGGTCCGGACCCATCCAGCCCACCTTACTGCTTCCGTACACCGTGGGAAAGTCGAGCTGCTCCTCCGTGGCATCCAAGGAGAACATCAGGTCGAACACGGCCTCATGGACCTCCTCCGGTGTGCAGTTCGGTTTGTCCACCTTGTTGATGACCACCACCGGTTTCAGGCCCAGTTCGATGGCCTTGCCCAACACGAAGCGGGTCTGTGGCATCGGCCCCTCAAAGGCGTCCACCAGCAGGATCACCCCATCGGCCATGTTCAATACGCGCTCCACTTCCCCACCGAAATCGCTGTGACCGGGAGTATCAATGATGTTGATCTTCACCCCCTTGTACCGCACGCTCACGTTCTTGCTCAGGATGGTGATACCCCGTTCGCGTTCCAGGTCATTGTTGTCCAACAACAGCTCCTGCACCGCTTCGTTGGCGCGGAACAATTGACACTGGTGCAAGATCCTGTCCACCAGGGTGGTCTTCCCATGGTCGACGTGGGCGATTATCGCGATGTTCCGTAGTTCGGACATGTTCTTTCAAAAAAGTCCGCGAAGGTAGGGGATCCATCCACCGGGAGGAACTGGCTATCTTTGCCGCCCTTGAACGGCCCCGTAGTTCAATTGGATAGAATGACAGATTCCGGTTCTGTTGGTTGGGGGTTCGAATCCCTCCGGGGTCACCGGTAAGAAAGGCGCTCCAGGGCGCCTTTTCCATTCATGCGCATCGACAAATTCCTCTGGACGGTCCGCCTGTTCCGTTAACGCGCCACGGCCTCTGCGGCCTGCAGGCAAGGCAAGGTCATGCTGAACGGAAGGTTCGCCAAGACCGCGAGCACCATCGAGGTCGGAGATACGGTCGGGGTCCGCGCACCGCCCATCTGGCGCACGTTCAGCATCGTCTCGATCCCCAGGAGCCGCGTCGGGGCCGCATTAGTGGGCGAACACCTACAGGAAACCACGGATGCTTCCGCTTTGGAACAACTGAGGGAGCACCAGACCCAGGCCAGGGCCTGGTCCCTCGAGCAGCGGAAGTACAAATAGTGGTGCGGACGAACCGCAGCTTGGCGGAGGCGTTCCTTAGCCATGAAGCTGTTTCGGCCATCCGAGGATACAACAAAGCTTGACGATCGGCGGGCAATGACCTGGCGCTATTTGACCGATCTTGTGGGTCGTATGCGCTATCCGATCTTCTTCCTTTTGACCTTTGCTTCGGTCGGTGTTCCTGCTCAGCAAGGCGAGCTGTTGCTGAAACGCGGTGCTGAAAAGCTCACCGCCCCGATCGACCGAGGTACACCTTGGGTTCTCGATCTGGACCACGCAAGCCACGCGTACCTCGTGTTCGACCATACCCTGGACCGGGCCGAACGCGATACGATCGAACAGTTCGGTATCACCTTGCTGCATCCCCTCCGACACCACGCCTGGTGCGTGGAGCTTCAGGCGGGAACGGACCTCAACGACCTGCGTCCTTCAGGACTGGTCGGGGCCCGTGCAATGAACGCCAGGGACAAATTGCATCCAAAGCTTGACGATGCCCATCGAAAAATGACGATCGAACTCACCGTGATGCCTTGGAAGGGTTCGAACGGGTTGGTATTACCTCGGAAAATAACGGTCCTTGGCCCGATCGGAGATCGAGGAGGTGTGATCGTCCGAGCTACCGGTGCTGACCTGCCCCGTCTGGTGGAGCTTCCGACTGTGGCCTGGATCGAGCCGGCCCCCGAACAAGGGTTGCCCGAGGACCTGAAGGCACGCACCTTGCACCGGGTGCATGCACTCGGACCCGAGGTTCCGGGTGGGCCCGGCCTCAGTGGAGAAGGGGTCACAGTGGTGGTGAACGACGACGGATTCGTCGGCCCTCACATCGACCTGCGAGGTCGCACGGAACAGAGTCCGGTTTCCGCTGACCTCACTGGCGACCATGGGGACATGGTCGCGGGTATCATCGGTGGGGCTGGGAACATGGACCCCCGACACACAGGCATGGCCCCCGGTTCGTTCCTCTTGATCAGACAGTACCAGAACACCCTGCCGAACACGGTGGACCTCCATGTCGATGAGGGCGCCATGGTCTTCAATTCCTCATACAGCAACGGTTGTAACGCGGGTTACACGGCTTTGACCCAACAGGTCGACCAAGAGATCATTGACAATCCCGCGCTGATGCAGGTCTTCTCCGCTGGGAATGATGGGCAGGACGACTGTGGCTTTGGCGCTGGCTTCGGGTGGGGCAATATCACTGGAGGGCATAAGATCGGGAAGAACGTCATCGCCGTGGCGAACCTGTTGGACAACGATGAACTGGTCGGCAGCAGCAGCCGAGGCCCGTCCGCTGATGGGCGGATCAAGCCGGACCTGGCCGCAAATGGCAATGGTCAGATCAGCATTGATCCAGGTCACATCTATGCGACCGGCGGGGGAACCTCAGCGGCATCTCCCGGGGTGGCCGGTGTCATGGCGCTCCTGATCGAAGGGTACCGTGACCTGGAAGGGAGCGACCCTCCGAGCGGATTGCTCAAGGCGGCACTGATGAACAGCGCGGATGAGCTCGGCAACATGGGTCCCGACTACCTGTTCGGCTGGGGAAGGGTGAACGCCGCCCGAGCCTGGCGGACCTTGGAGGAAGGACGTTGGCTTCAAGGTTCCGTGGATCAGGGCCAAGTCGTACAGCATGCGGTCGAAGTGCCTGTGGGCCTTTCCCAATTGCGGGTCATGGTGTACTGGCCCGACCCGGCTGGCCCACTGGAAAGCCTCAACTCCTTGGTGAACGACCTGGACTTGAGCGGTACTTCACCAGGCGGAGGCTTGAACCTGCCCTGGTCCCTCGAAACAGCTCCCGTTCCGCAATTGCTTGCCTCGCCAGCAGTGAAGGCCCCCGATCATGTCAACAACATGGAGCAGGTGCACGTCATCGATCCCGAACCCGGGACTTGGACCTTCACAATTAATGGTTTCGACGTGCCGGTCGGTCCTCAGACCTACTTCCTGGTCATCGAGATGATCTTACCTGGACCTGAACTGGTCTATCCCTTGGGTGGTGAATGTCTGACCGCGAACGAAGGTCATCGGATCCGCTGGGACACCCACGACTTGAACGACCCGGTCACGGTCCTGATGAGCCTGGACAGCGGCACCACTTGGAACAGCTATGGAACGGTGCCTGGATCCCAGCGCTACCTGGACCTGTCATTCGGCGATACGGTGTTCACTGATGCGATGATCCGCGTGGAACAGAATGGTTGGGCCGACCAGAGCGCTTCCTTCCATGTCATGCGCGACCCGAACCCGCCTTTAGTGGTGCAGAATTGCCCGGAAAGCGCACGTATCAGCTGGCAGCCGGTCCCCTCAGCGAGTGCATACATCGTTCACAAGCTTGGCGATCGGTACATGGATAGCGTGGCCACCACAACGGACACCACCTTTCTCTTCCAAGGCCTCTCACCCATCCACTCCGATTTCTTCGCCGTTACGGCCATCGGTCCGCAGGGCATCCAGAGCCGGCGATCCATCGCTCGTGCCAGACCGCAGGCGTTGGTCGATTGTCAGGCGGTCAATGACCTGACGGTCGATTCCATCTTCTCCCCGGACGGGTCCTTTCCACAGTGCCAACCAGAGCAACCGCCGGTGATCCTTCAGGTGACCAACCTGGGAACACAACCCGCGAATGGTTTCCAAGCCGGATTCGCCGCCAATGGGAACAATCCAACTGACTTCAACCTGACGGATACGATACAGCCAGGCGAGACCCGGATGGTCACCTTGCCACCCTCGCCTTTGGGCCTCGCGCCGAACGCCTTGAACTTACTCCGGGCATGGGCCATCGCAGCCCAGGAACAGTTCCCGGTGAACGACACTATGACCACTGTGTTGCAGACCCAAGGGGTCAGCGTCGCTCTGCCCTATGTCGAGGACATGGAATCACTGGTGAATTGCAACGAGATCGGACTGTGCAACCTCCCCTGCCCGATCGGCAATGGGCTCGAGAATGCCCTGAACGGTGTGGGTGACGACGTCGATTGGCGCGTCGATTCAGCGGGCACCAATACGCTCGGAACGGGGCCGTCCATCGACCAAACGTTCGGAGATGCCTTCGGACACTACCTCTACCTGGAGGCCAGCGGTTCCTGCCAGGGTCAGGAAGGGCACCTGATCACACCCTGCTTCGAACTGCCGAACGGTCCCTCTTACGAGCTTACTTGGTGGTACCACATGTTCGGTTCCGGCATCGGCGCTCTCCATGTGGATGTCCTTTCCCAGGGGATGTGGGATGTGGATGTGATACCGGCCATATTCGGGGACCAAGGCGATCTTTGGAAGCAGGGACAAGTGAGCCTGTCCGCCTACGCGGGTGAGGTGGTCAATGTGCGGTTCCGTGGTGTGCTCGGGAACAATACCATGGGCGACATCGCCTTGGACGACATCCAGTTGGGCCTCATCGTCTCGGTCCCTGAGAACGGTGTCATGAACGAGATCGACCTCGTTCCTGGTCAGGAAGCGGGCACGTGGATGGTCGCCCTTGCTACAGGGATGCAACCCACGGAAATGACCGTTCTCGATGCCCAGGGCCGCGTCGTGATGCGCACCCGCGCTGCCTCACGACCGTTGCTCGTCGATCTGCGCGATCAAGCGCCAGGACTGTATGTCGTGCAGGTCCGGACGAATAATGAAGCAGCCGTGGGGCGCGTGATCCATGCGCCGGCGCTTAACACCTTTTAGGGTTCCTTAACAGCGCTGCCTTAGGCGGTGCGGGTACTTTTGATCCAAGTCAAGTCAGACCATGGACAAGAAGATCATTATCCCGGCGCTGATCATGGCGCTCAGTGCACCCCTTTTCCTTTCCGCTCAGGAACAGGAAGCCGAAAAGAAGGTCCGTATCGAGATCACCCGCGACGAGAACGGCGAGCGATCCACCGTGACCCGTGAGTGCGAACTGGATGATGAGGCCGCCTTGGAAGAGATCCTCAAGGAATTGGGAGTACTGGACGAGATGAAACTGGTCAAGGAAGGCGAGAACCTTTTCATCGATCTGAAGCGCATGAAGAAGGGCGGCGCGGTGGAGGACATGCGTATGGCCTTGAGCATCGATGAGGAGGATATGGACCTGTTCACAGAGGCCATGGGCCCAAAGGCCTATCTCGGCGTCTACTACGCCGATGCCGATGACGCAACTTGTGCATCCAGCCGTCCCTCCGAAAAGCAGAAAGGATGCTGCATTACCGATGTGGAGGAAGGTAGTCCGGCGGACAAGGCAGGGATCCAGAAAGGCGACCTGGTGGTCGAGATCGCCGGTCGTACGATCGCTTCCGCCAAGGACCTGGTCGAGACCATCGGTGCCCAAGAGCCAGGCACCACGGCCAAAGTGGTCCTGTACCGGGATGGAAAGAAGCGCACGCAGGAGGCTGAATTGATCGCACGCAAACAGGACCGCAACTACAAGTACCGCTTCTGGAGCCCGGACGAGGAGGAGACTTTTGTGTGGAAGAACGGGACAGGGGCCTTTCTCGGTGTGCAACCCGGCGATGATGAAAGCACCGGCAAGGGCGTATTGATCGGCGAGGTGGTGGAAGGTAGCGCAGCGGAGAAAATGGGACTGAAAGCCGATGACCGGATCGTAGCGATCAATGGGAACGACCTGGACGATTTCGAGGCACTTGCCGACCAGGTCGGTGACATGTCCCCTGGCGATAAGGTCGTGCTCGATATCGACCGGGAAGGAAAGGTCATCGAACTGAAAGGTGAGCTCGGTGAGCGTGAACGGATGAGCTGGATGATGCCGCCGATGCCTCCCGGAGCTCCTGAGGCACCTGACTTCCCGCGCGCTTATCGCTTTGAGTTCGATGACGAGGAAGAGCACGCCATGCACCGTGAAATGGACGAGCTGCGCAGGGAGATGCAGCAGTTGCGCGATGAGATCCGTGGCGAGGTGACCCGGGAAATGCGGGTCTTCATCGGAACAGTGGAACTCTCGGATGAGGAACGGAACATGCTCCGTGAAAAAGGGGTCACCGGCCTGGATGCTGAGCTCGGGCTCGACGAACTGGAACTCTTCCCGAACCCGGGTTCCGGTTATTTCCGCCTGCGCTTCGATGTAAGGGAACGAGGCGACCTCAACGTGGACGTGCACAACGCCACCGGCGAGCGCATCTACCAGGAGACCATCAGTGGTTTCAAGGGGCGCTACGAGCGTACACTGGACCTCAGCGATCAGGCCAACGGTAATTACTTCGTGGTGATCAAGCAGGGTGGCAAAGCCACCTCGCGGAAGGTCATCAAGCAGTAAGCGATACGGAATGCATCATGGATGGGGCCGCAAGGCCCTTTCCTATTTTCGGGCCATGCAGCTGCTCATCCGCCTCATTGTTTCCACCATCGCCGTCCTGGTCACCGACCTGCTCCTTTCCGGGGTGCGCATCGGCGACATGGAGACGGCCCACGGCGTGCTCACCGCCCTGCTGGTCGCTGTGGTGCTCGGCCTGCTCAATGCCGTGATCCGTCCGCTGATCATCCTGCTCACCCTGCCGGTCACCATCCTCACGCTCGGTCTCTTCGTGCTGGTGATCAATGCCGGCATGGTCCTGCTCGCGGCCAAGATCGTACCCGAGTTCGCGGTGGACAGTTTCTGGTGGGCGCTGGGTTTCAGTGTGGTGCAGTGGATCGTCCAGGGTATGCTGAACGGACTGGATGGAGGGAGAAAGGAGAGTCGGGAGTCTTGAGTCGGGAGTCGCACCTCGAGCCGATCTCCGCTCAGATCAGGACTTAGGACTTCCGACTTAGGACATGGGACTTAGGACTTTGGACTTCCGACTGACGCCTCAATTATCCCCGTCCAACAACCTTCCCAAGCCACCGAGCTCGCTGCCTTCCTCCTTGCCTCGTCCACCAGCGCGTGGCGCGGCCGCAATAATGTTGTCGGCCAATCGGCTGAAGGGCAGGCTTTGTATCCAGACATGTCCGGGACCCCGTAGCGTGGCGAAGAAGAGGCCCTCTCCACCGAAGAGCGTATTGCGGATGCCGCCGACGAACTCAATGTCGTAGTCCACATCTTGGGTCATGGCCACCAGGCAGCCGGTGTCCACACGGAGCAACTCGCCGGGCAACAGTTCACGTTGCACCGTGGTGCCTCCAGCGTGGATGTACACCTGGCCGTCGCCTTCCAACGACTGCATGATGAAGCCTTCCCCGCCAAAGAGTCCGGCACCCAGGCGCTTGCGGAAGGCGATCCCGATGGTCACGCCTTTGGCCGCACAGAGGAAGCTGTCCTTCTGACAGATCAACTTGCCCTGAAAGTCCCGCAGATCCAGCGGCATGATCTTGCCCGGATAAGCCGCTGCGAACCAGGCCGTTCTGCGACCCGTGGTGTTGTTCGTGTAGGTGGTCATGAACAAGCTCTCGCCCGTAAGCACGCGCTTGCCTGCGCCCCAGAGCTTGTCCATGAAGCCCTGCTCCTTGCCGTTCCCATCGCCGAAAATGGTCTTCATGGCAATGCCATCGTCCATCATCATGAGGGTGCCGGCCTCTGCAATGACGGTCTCCTGCGGGTCCAGCGTGATCTCCACGCATTGCATGTCGTCACCGACGATGCGGTGGTCCAGTTCGTGTGCTTGTCTGTTCATGGGAATGGCTTGTTGTTCTTTTCCGCCTCGCTCCTTTCAGCAGTCACACTTCACACTTTTTACTTCACCCCCGCACGGTCTGAACGTTCGTTGCATGCTACGAGGAGCTGGGCTCATGGTCCGAAAGCTATTCACCGCAGCCCGTTCCTGGATGCCGATCAGGAGGAGCACCACTTCCTCATCCGTGAACGGAAACCGGAGCGGATGTGCGGAAGCCACCAGGTTGCAGTAACTTGCTTGCGCCCAATGCGGTCACCTTCGATGTTCTCCTGTCAACGACCCATAATGGCCACCGCATTATTGCCCTGGATAAACAAGGATCCCGGCTGGTCCGAACCAGCTACCCACTTGAGATCTTGCAGTTACGGGTCCCGAATGGTGGATTGAGATAGCGGATATAACCAAGGATCGTTGTTTAGCAACTAGTTGGTATTCTCGCCCTTCCGAACAAACATCCCAAGCCGATCCTGACCCTTCCGGATCATCCGTTGTCAAGCCCGATCTTCGCAGCTCATCGAGCCAGGCATGACCGAAGCAAGCAACGACCGCGAAGCCCCGAAGCGGAACCGGGGACGCCGCCGTAGAAGGCCGACCGGGAACAAGGACAAGGACCAGGCGAGGACCGCACCCGCGTCCAAAGGACCGCGGCGTCCACCCCGCAAGGCCCCTCGCCGAGGCAAACGCTGGCACCGTTACGTCTTGGATCTTTTGGTGATCGTGGTAGGCATCATGGTCAGCTTTCTGCTGAACGAATGGCGGCAGGGCAAGGAGGACATCCGCAAGGAGCAGCGGCTGCTGATCGCCCTTCGGGAGGACGTACGCGCGGACTCCATCAGCTTTGCCAATGAATTGGCCGAGTTATCGGAATTGATCGAATTGGGAATGATCCTGGTCGAGCGGGAAAAGCTTCCCACCGACCCGGATAGCGTCATGCTGCTGCTCAGCTCCTGTGCGAGCTACATCTCCTTCCCCTTCAATGACATTACCTACGAGGAGATCCGCGCGACCGGCGCTGGGGCTTTGATACGTGACAAGGCCCTGCTGCGGCAGATCATCGAAATGTACGACAAGCACCTGCCCATGATGCGGGAATACCAGTCGATCGACAAGTGGATGGTGCTGGAGCGGGTCTTCCCCTTCCTGGAGCCACGTCTGGTGCTCGCCGATCCCGATCCGGCGGTATTGGAAGGCCTGCGCAACGACACGCAGTGGCGCAACCTGGTCACCAGCAACGCGGGCTTCAAGGCCCAGATGCGCGGTGAGATGGCGGAACACCTCCATCGCATCGACAGCCTGGGGATCATGCTGGACGAGGCGATCGCAACCACCCCGTGACCCGGAACGGCCAGTGGCCGTGCTATCTTGCTTGCGTGTAACGCTCAGGACAGAAGCAGGAAGTCCTGCGAGCTCCTCAGATGGATCGGCAAGACATCATCAAGCCTCTAGCAAAGACCATAGCTCCCCCGACTTACCCCCTGTCCCATGCTAGCACGCTTTCATGAAAGCCTAGCGCCACAGTTGCGATCATGGCGACTTGCACAAGATCTTCTGTTCTACCTCGACTTGTAGCAGGTCAATTCCATGTTCGGTTTCAACAAGCTGAAGTACACAAACCTGCCTCCGGCTCAGCGGATCCGGAAGCTTGCCGCTGAGTGCATGGAGCCGGACTTGAACGCGCTCGGGTTCCAACTGCTCAAGAGCGACATCACCTTCAAGCGAAAAAAAGAAGGCTTTTCACAGGAGGTCCATTTTGCCCTGAATAACCGAAATAGCGGATCGTCCATTGTGGTTTTTTGGCTCATACTATCCGTGCGGTCATCCTTCTATACCAAATGGCATTTGGATACCTATCATCAAGAAGCTATGAACGACCATATCAACTCATGGGACTCCATCAACAATTCAAAATTGGAGACCCCCTATTCAAGGTCAGGGCATTATGACCTGACACAACATGACAATGTCAAGCTCATGGTCACTGTGAGGGAAGCTCTGATGCAGCGCGGGATCGAGCTGCTCGACCGGTCATCTGACTGGCAGGGGGCTGCCGACCAACTGATGGAAGAGAAAAAATACGGGTCGGTCGCCAAGATCTTCGACTTCTACATTCTCTCCGGGCACATTGGGAAAGCTGAAGATTCCCTTCAGTTCATCGAGGACCATTACAAGCAGACCGGCAATATCCCTGAGAAACGGTTCGAAGAAATACGGATCCGAAGAGCATACTTGAAAAGCCTGACCTGATCCGACCATTCCGAACAGGATCGGTATCACCATGATTGCCGCTCTGTTCTTTGCAAACCAAATATCCTGGAATGATCGCCATATCGATCGCTTCGATCGCGGTCCTTGTGATACTCGGATGGCTTGGCATCCGTAGCAAGTGGAAGGTCTTTGGCTGGGCGATCCTTGGTTTGGTCACGCGTGCTACCCTAGGCGGCATCGCCTTCCTCCACATGATCTCGGAAGCCTTCGGCGAGACGTGTAGGGCTACCAAAGAATGGCGCGTTGACGATTATCACCTGGTGCTTCAGGAATGCCTCGGATGGGCCGGGCCACCGAACTATCCCGTTCATCTGGTCCTTGACGGCGACAGGATCACCACTACGACCGGTTGGACGGACTCATGCACCATCACCTTCATCATCGACAGGTCCGATACGCTACACTTCAACGTGTGTGACCCAAAGCTGGACGGAACGGGACGATGATGCCGCTCGCCGACCTCCACCTGGACCCCTAACTTCGCAGGTCCTGAACCGTGCCCATGCCCGCGACCGCCAAGCCGAAAGCCGCCGACAGCCACAGCACCCACCAGCCGGACCGCGACACCATGCTGCGCGCCTGGCAACTGATGTGTACGGCCAAGGCGATGACGGACATCTACGAGGAGCACGCCAAGTTCACGGCCAAATACGTGCATGCGACCAGCCGCGGACACGAGGCCATCCAGCTGGCACTGGGCATGGAGCTGAAGCCGCAGGACTTTGTTTCTCCATACTACCGGGACGACAGCATCCTGCTGGGGATCGGCATGCGACCCTATGAACTGATGCTGCAGCTCATGGCCAAGGTGGACGACCCCTTCAGCGGCGGGCGCACCTACTACGGCCATCCCAGCCTGCGGCGGGAGGATATGCCTAATTTTTTGAATCATAGGACGGCCACCG
>JAGQVN010000283.1 GCA_020437905.1 Flavobacteriales bacterium | reverse complement strand
ATCGTCGATGCCAGGCAGGAAATGGGAGTGGACATCGCAGACCAACACGGAATAGTCGACCGGTCCCAGGTCGGGTTGCCGTTCACCGAACAACTTGGAGAAAAGACCCATGCTCAGCGTTGCCCGTACTGGGCCTGGTAGTAATCGCGGTATGCTCCAGAGGTCACATGCTCCAGCCACTCGGCGTTCTGCAGGTACCAATCCACCGTGCGATCGAGCCCCTCCTCGAACGTGATGCTCGGCCTCCAACCCAGTTCCCGCTCGATCTTGCCGGCATCGATGGCATAGCGCAGGTCGTGACCGGCGCGGTCCGTCACGTAGGTGATCAGCTTGGCGCTCTCTCCTTCCGACCGGCCCAGCTTACGGTCCATGACCTTGCACAGAAGCTGCACCAGGTCAATGTTGCGCCATTCGTTATGTCCACCGACGTTGTACGTTTCTCCGTTCCGGCCTTTATGGAAGACCACATCGATGGCCGCGGCATGGTCCTCGACCCATAACCAATCCCGCACGTTCTCCCCCTTTCCATACACCGGCAGTGGCTTGCGTTGCTGGATGTTGTGGATCATGAGCGGGATCAGCTTCTCCGGGAACTGATGGCTGCCATAATTGTTGCTGCAGTTCGAGATCACGAAGGGGAGGCCATAGGTGTTCCCATAAGCCCGGACGAAATGATCGCTGCTGGCCTTGCTCGCACTGTACGGGCTTTGCGGATCGTAGGGCGTGGTCTCCAGGAAGAAGCTGTCGTCGTGAAGTGAACCGTACACCTCATCGGTGCTCACGTGGTAGAAGAGATGCCCGGCATCTCCATCCTTCCAGGCGCCCCTGGCAGCGTTCAACAGGGTCACGGTACCGATGACGTTCGTGTTCACAAAAGCCATCGGGTCGCTGATGCTCCGGTCAACGTGGCTTTCGGCGGCCAGATGGATCACAGCGTCGATCGCCTGTTCCTGAAAGACCTGTTCCACGGCCTTGGCATCACAGATATCCGCCTTGACGAACGCGTAGTTCGGCGCGTCCTCAATATCCCGGAGGTTCTCCAGGTTGCCGGCGTAGGTAAGGGCATCCAGGTTCACGATGCGCAGCTCCGGGTATTTCGTCACGAAACGGCGTACCACATGGCTTCCGATGAAGCCGGCACCACCAGTGACAAGGATGTTGGGCGGGGTCGCCATCACAGGCTCCAATAGGCCACGTCCTTCAGCTTGTCCCTGAAGATGCCCTTCAGGTCCACCAGGACCCCTTTCGGGGTCAAGTGGGACTTGAACCAGGCCTCATCCTTCGCCGCGTACTCGCTGTGATTAACGGCCACCACGATGGCATCGTAAGGACCCTTGATCTTGTCCGAAAGGGTGTACCCGTATTCATGCTCCACCTCCTTCGGGTCGGCATGCGGGTCGGTCACATCCACGGCCACACTGAAGCTCTTCAGCTCCTTCACCACATCGGCCACCTTGCTGTTCCGGATGTCCGTGACATTCTCCTTGAAGGTGGCGCCCATGATCAGCACGCGCGCATCCGCCGGGTTGATACCCGAGGCAATGATCTTCTTCACTGTCTGCTTGGCCACATAGCCGCCCATGCTGTCGTTCACGAACCGGCCGGCATCGATGATCTGCGCGTGGTAGCCCAGTTCCTTTGCTTTGTATACCAGGTAGTAGGGGTCCACGCCGATGCAATGCCCACCGACCAAACCCGGCTGGAACTTGAGGAAGTTCCATTTGGTACCGGCGGCCTCCAGCACATCGTAGGTGTTGATGCCGATCCGGTTGAAAATGATGGACAGCTCATTGATCAGAGCGATGTTCACATCGCGCTGGGTGTTCTCGATGATCTTGGCAGCCTCGGCCACCTTGATGTTAGGGGCGCGATGAACGCCGGCAGACACGACCAGCTCGTAAACGCGGGCAATGGTCTCGGCGCTTTCGGTGTCGCACCCACTGCTCACCTTCACAATGCTCGACAGGGTGTGCTCCTTGTCACCCGGATTGATGCGTTCGGGGCTATAGCCCACCTTGAAGTCCTCGATGTACTTCAGATCGCTCAAGCGCTCCAACAAGGGCACGCAATCCTCCTCGGTACAACCCGGGTATACGGTGCTCTCGTAGACCACATGATCGCCCTTCTTCAGCACCTGCCCGACCGTGCGGGTCGCTCCCAACAAGGGCCCAAGGTCCGGGATGTTCTGCTGATCGATCGGCGTGGGAACGGCGACGATAAAGAACTCCACGTCCTTCAGGTCGTCGATCTTGGCCGTGAAGGTGATGTCGCAGCCCTCGAACTCCTCCGGACCCAGTTCGTCGCTGGGGTCCTCACCGCGCTTCATCATCTCCACGCGGCCTTCGTTGATGTCGAAGCCCACCACCTTCAGCTTCCGGGCGAAGGCCAGGGCGATGGGCAGACCCACATAGCCCAGACCGATCACGGCCAACCTGGCCTCCTTGTTCACAAGCTTATCGTACAAGCTGCTCATCTCTCTTTCGGTAAATGCGTTCAATGATCTCCACCACTTTCAAGCCTTCCAGGGCATTGGTGGTCATGCTGCCCCGGTCCAGGATGGTATCCACAACGTTCCGGATGATGTGGTCGTGGTTCTGGGCACTGCCTTTGTAGGCACCGTAATCGTTCGCCGGATTGGTGGGAGGAAGCTCGGTGAAGGTGTAGTCCTTCACATGACAGACCTCCACCTTGTCCATGTATTGACCGCCCACTTTCACGCTCCCCTTGCTACCGATGACCGTCAAGCTGCTTTCCAGGTTGCGGTCCCAGACACTGGTAGTGTAGTTCAAACACCCCATGCCACCACGCTTGAAGCGGAAGCTGACCATGCCACTGTCCTCGAACTCGGTGAGGTCCTTGTGGTTGAAGTCGTCGAATTTGCCTTGGATATCAGTGATGTCCCCGAACAGCCAATACAGGATATCCACGAAGTGGCTGAACTGCGTGAACAATGTGCCACCGTCCAGTTCGTTCGTGCCTTTCCAATTGCCCTTCTTGTAGTAGCGTTCGTCGCGGTTCCAGTAGCAGTTGACCTGCACCATGAAGATGTCGCCGAGGCGCCCGGACACCACCATGTCCTTCAACCACACGCTGGGCGGACTGTAGCGGTTCTGCATGACACCGAACACGTGTCGGCCGACCTGCAGGGCCTTGTGAATGACCTCCTCACAAGCTGCTTTCGAGAGCCCCATCGGCTTTTCGCACACCAAGTGTTTGCGGTATTCCAGGCCTTTCAGGCTGTGTGGAACGTGCAGGCCATTGGGGGTACACACGTTCAGAACTTCGATCTCCGGTACCTCCCGGAGCATTTCATCCACGTCCGTGAAGTACCGTACGGTGCTGGTATCGATGCCCACCTCCTCGGCCGAACGCATGTCACAAGCGGCCACCAGCTCGGCTTCGGGATCGCGCCGGATCATCTCCATATGGCGCTTCCCGATGTGCCCACATCCGAGCACCGCGAACTTGACCGTTCTCTTTGCTTCTGTCATGGCCTCATGCAATGCGTTCCACTGCCCCATCCTTCAACGCATAGCGCTGTCCGCTCTCGGGACAGGTGGCCTGGCCCCCGAAATCGAACTCAAGTCGGTGACCGAACTCGCTCATCCACCCAATGCGTCGGGCCGGATTGCCTACCACCAGGGCATAGGCCGGCACTTCCTTGGTGACCACCGCTCCGGCTCCGATGAAGGCGAACTCGCCGATATCATGTCCGCACACAATGGTGGCGTTGGCACCGATGGTGGCTCCCTTCCCGACGCGTGTATGGAGGTAATCGCCTCTTCTGTTCACCGCACTGCGCGGGTTGGTCACGTTGGTGAACACGCACGAGGGGCCCAGGAACACATCATCGGCACAGGTGACCCCGGTGTAGATGCTCACGTTGTTCTGCACCTTTACGTTGCGACCCAGCACCACTTTCGGACTGATGACCACGTTCTGGCCGATGTTGCAGCCCTCTCCCAACGTGCAGCCCGGCATGAGGTGGCTGAAATGCCAGATCCGTGTGCCTGCCCCGATGGTGCAGCCCTCGTCGATGACCGCCGTAGGGTGTGCCTGGTAGTCGCTCATGCCCGAAAAACGGACCGCGAAGGTACCCAATAGCTGGTGATCTTGACCAGGGCGCCCGTGACCGTCCGCGGTCAACGTAGCCCCTTACTTCTTCACGTAACCCTCGAAGGTGTTGTGCTCCTTTTCACGGAGTTCCTCCGGACTGAGGCTCTTGAAGTAAGCGTAGGTGATCTTCAGGCCTTCGGCACGATCGACCT
>JAGQVN010000282.1 GCA_020437905.1 Flavobacteriales bacterium | reverse complement strand
CAGGGCAACGCAACGGTCTCTGTCGATACGGTCTTCTCCTGGCCCGGTGGCTGGAGCTACACCTTCGCTCCGGACGGATCGGCGGTGGACTCGGTCGCTGCGCCGGGGACCATTGTACCGAACGACACCTTGGAATACTTCGGTGTGCCCTTCGAAGTGATCGACCGGTACGAGATCGGTCGATTCATCACCCCATATGGCATTGGACTGAGCCTTGGGAACGAGGGCTTTCGCTGGACCTACGACGTGACCGATTACCAGCATCTGTTGCGCGACAGCGTCGACTTCCAAGCCGGGAACCAGCAGGAACTGATCAGCGTGACCTTCGAAATGATCGAAGGGACCCCACCCCGCCCCGTGGTGAACATGCAGCGCCCCTGGGGTGGGATGGCCAGCAGGAGCTACGCTTCGCTCAGCGATGATACCGCCCTGCCACCGGTGGATGTTTCGACGCATCCAGGTGCCACACAGTGGGCCCTGCGCACGCGCCTGACCGGTCACGGGCACAACAGCAACAACGGACAGTACCCGCATTGCTGCGAATGGAAGGACAACACCCACTACCTGCGCGTGAACGGCACACAGGTGGACGATTGGCACATCTGGCAAGCCGACCGCTGCGCCGAGAACCCCGTGTATCCGCAGGGAGGAACATGGCTGGGTAGTCGCGAGGGATGGTGCCCCGGGGACATCGTGAACGATCATTGGGTGGAGCTCACGCCCCACATCAGCGGCGGATCGGCCACGCTGGACTATGCCATCGATCCCGTGCCTGCGAACAACCTGGGCATGGGCAGCGGCAACTACGTCGTGAACATGGACCTGATGGAATATGGCCCTGCCTCCTTCGCATTGGATGCCGAGATCGTTGAGGTGAAGCGCCCAAGCTCGGCGGACATGTACAGCCGCAACAACCCGATGTGCTACGACCCGCTCGTGGTTCTTCGCAATGCGGGAAGTGAGGAGCTTTCGAGCCTGACCTTCACGTACAGCGTGGGTGGGGGCACGCCGGCCGCGTACACCTGGACCGGTTCATTGGCCCACATGGAACAGATCGACGTGACCCTTCCGGTCGATGATGGATCCTTCTGGTACGGCGATGGTTCGGACACCTTCACAGTGACCGTCAGCGCACCCAACGGAGGCACCGACATGCATGCTGCCAATGACAGCTACACCACGGAATTCGATGCACCGATCGTATACAACGAGGACATCATCGTGAACTACAAGACCAACAACAGGCCTTGGGAGAACACGGTGGAGATCGTGGACCTGTGGGGCAACCCGGTCTATGCGCGCAACAACCACACGGCGAACACGACCTATTCCGACACGCTCTCCTTCTGGGCCGGATGCTATACGCTGCGCGTCCTGGACACCGGCAACGACGGCCTCTCCTACTGGGCGGATCCCGGGGCCGGAGGCGGCTTCTTCCGATTCCGTCGTCTGAACGGTCTTACGTTGAGGAACTTCGAGCCCGAGTTCGGTCGGAGCATCGAGTTCGCCTTTGTCATCGGCGACTATGTCGGCGTTTCGGAAGCACCGTCAGCGGTATCGGTCAGTGCATTCCCGAACCCCTCGAACGGTCTGTTCACGCTCAGCGTGGAGCACGCACAAGGACCTGCCCGGATGGAAGTGTTCGATGCTTCCGGGAAACAGGTCAGGGACCAACAGGTGCAACTCTACGGGGCCAGCCTGCTGGAACTGGACCTCAGCACCGAGCGGGATGGCCTGTACCAAATGCGGCTCACCACCGAGAACGGTACGGCCAGGATGCGGCTCGTGAAGCAGTAAGGCTCAGCACTTGCCGGGTCCGGCGGGCTCCAGGTGTACGTGCAGGAACTCGGCATCGGCATCGAGCCTGGCTTCGTTCAGCACACGGCGCACGTACGTGATCACGTCCGCCCTCTCGGTCAGCTGGACCCCTTCCAGATGCAGGACCACGATGCCCGCCCAGACACAGCTGTATTCCATGCCAAGCTCGCTGCGCGTGCCGACCTTCTCGTGCAAAGCGGCCAAGGAGGCATCGCTGAGCGAAGGCAGGTGCAGCACCACGTGCGCATTCGAACTGGTCAATTCGGGACCGGAGGCGAACGAGGTGGTGATACCGAACGGAAGCAGGAAGAAAAGGAGCAGGCTCAAGGTTCTCATGGCGTGATGTGTTCCCGACTAATTTAGGCTCGCCCGTTCAGGAGCACATGATCAAGATCAGAATGAGGCCGTGACCCAGGCTGTGAACCTTCGTCCTATCCCATAAAGACAGCTGGACCATGCCCATCCGAATGACCCCTGATGAAGGCTCAGGGAAGAGCCGCAGAACGCCCCGCCGTCCAGGTCGCTCCTCACAAAGTGCTGGGGGTGCCTCGCTGCTACCCGTGCTTTTGGGCCTGTTGCTGAAGAAGCCCAAGCTGCTGCTGCTGGTGGCAGGTGGATTTGCGCTGTTCTACTTCTTCGGTGGGATGAAGAGCTGCGGTAGCGGGCAGGCCGACCTGGTGTCGCAACTGGCCGGCCTGGCCACCGGGGCCAGGTTCGATCCGGCGCTCTATGACCAGGCTGAGGTCTATGAGCCTCTGGCCGATAACGTGAAGAACCCACTGCCGGAGCGTGTCACCCTGGAGCAGTACTGCCCGCCGCGCTTGAACCAGGGACGCCAGGGCAGCTGTGTGGCCTGGGCCAGTGCCTATGCCGCGCGGACCATCGTGCAGGCCAAGGCCACCGGCGCCGATCCGCGCAGCACCGCCTTCAGCCCGGCATACATGTACAACCAGATCAAGATCGAGAACAGCGGCTGCCAGGGCTCCTACATCCACCGCGCCATGGAGCAGATGTCCAGGAACGGCGCGCTGCCCTTCAGCAAATTCGCGTACACGGACGAGAGCTGCAGCAAACTGCCCAACGACCGCGACGTGCAGGAGGCGCTGCCCTTCAAGATCAAGGGCTTTCAACGGTTGACGCTCGGCGCCGATGACCAGCGCACCGACATGCTGGCCATGAAGCAGTACCTGAGCCAGGGCTCGCCGATCGTCATCGGCATGATGGTCGGTGGCACGTTCATGCAGGACATGCAGGGCCAGGAATCTTGGCGGCCAACGGACTCGGACTTCCGCATGCCCGGCTTCGGAGGGCACGCCATGTGCGTCGTGGGCTATGACGACTACATGTTCGGCGATCAAGGTGGCTTCCTGATCATGAACAGTTGGGGGCCGGAATGGGGGAAGAACGGCATGGCCTGGGTGTCCTATTCAGACTTCGACTTCTTCAACAAGGAAGCCTACGCGGTCTACCCCATGGGCGAAAGCGCAGAGGCGGTCCCCGACCGCTTCGACCTGCAACTGGGCTTCGTCGACAATGCGGACGGCAGACCGATCCAACTGGCGCAGGCCGGTGACGGCGTGTTTCGCAGTGTGGCTCCTGTAGCGAAAGGCACCCGCTTCAAGGTGGAAGTGGCGAACAACACGGCCTGCTACATCTACCTCTTCGGTCAGGAGACCGATGGTTCCACCTACGTGCTCTTCCCCTATACACCCAAGCATTCGCCTTATTGTGGCATCACCGGCACACGCCTGTTCCCCAAGGACCACAGCCTGACGGTGGATCAGGTGGGCGAGCGGGATGCCATGGCGGTCGTGGTCAGCAACCAACCTTACGACTTCAACAAGGTGAATGAAGCCCTGAACGCCAGTCGTGCCAGTGGACTTCGCGCCAGGTTGAACGATGTGCTCGGTGAGGAGTTGAACCGGAGCGTGGAATACCGTGGAGGCGATCGCCTCCATGCATCGTGCAGGGCTGAGCGCAATGCGCTGGCGGTGGTATTGGAGCTCGATAAACGCTGAGTGATGGGAAGCAGGCGTTCCTGGTCGCTGGTCCGCTGCGCAGCTTCCCTTTCGTTCCTGTTGTGCTGCGGCAACGCCTCCGCCCAGCAGTCCCTGGGGCCTGGCATCCAACAATTGCAACCCTTCCCCGATCGTACGTTGGACAGCCTGGTCCGTGCCGTGCTGCTTCAAATGGATGCCTTTCATGCGGACAGCTCGATGCGTTTCCTTGGCGAAGCCTTAGGCCGCCTGGGGTCCGACGGTGGCGAGGAGGCGCGCTGCTACCTGCTGGCCTATCGGGCTGAAGTGCTTTACTACGAAGGCCTGTTCAATGAGGCCATGCGCGACCTGGACGAGGCCGAGCGGCTCGCCTTCCACCTGCAGGACAGTACCCTGATCGCCAACGTGTTCAACCTGAAGGGGCTGCTGCACGAGAACATCCAGGACAGCCGCGAAGCATTGCCCTTTATGCGCAAGGCACTGGCCTGGTTCCCTGAACGGCCCAAGGCACGTTATCCCGTCACCGAACTGCATCACATCCATGGTAACCTGGGCAGCTACCTGACCCAGCTTGGCCGGTTGGACAGTGCAGGGGTTCATCTGCGACGGTCCCTGGAGCTGGCGATGGCGTCCAATGCCCAGCGTGCCATAGCCGTTGCCCACTGGTCGCTGGGCAACCTGGCCATGCGCGAGGGCATGCCCGACAGCGCCTTGTCCTGCTTCGATCGCTCCACACGTGTTGCCCTGGCCGCCCGAGACCACGATATCGGTGTGGATGCCCGGGTGGGCAGGTCGCTGGCCCTGGCCGCAGCGGGTCGGGAAAAGGAAGCCGGCATCGCCCTGCAGGATGCCTTGTTCTATCTGAACGAACACCGTCCGGGGATCGGATTGGTCACACAGCGCAATTTCGCCCGGGTGGCCTCGCGCACCTGGAGTGAGCTGGGCTACCTGGACAAGGCCATCGAGCAGCTCGGGGCCTGGCACGGCATCGACAGCCTGATCACCGCCCGGAACATCCGTTCGGCACTGAGCACCCAGGCAGCACTGCTCCGCGCCGACCAGGAATTGGCGTTTGCCCGCCTGGAACAGGAGCGACTGGACGCCCAGCTCCGTGCCGATCGCATGCGCCAACGTCTCCTCATCGGAGCGGTCGTCGTCGCGATCCTCATCCTTTCCGCCATCTTCCTGCTGAACAACAGCCGGCTCCGCCACAAGCAACAACTCGCCGCTTGGGAGGTCAAGCGGCTCCAGCAGGAACGCACCATTGCGGACCTCGAACTGCGCGAGCGCCTGGGCCGTGACATGCACGACGACCTGGGCGCCGGCTTGAGCTCCTTGAAGCTCAGAAGTGAAATGGCCCTATTGAGGGAGCAGGACCCGGAACATCGCAAGCTGCTGCAAACGCTTTCCGCAGGCGCCGGTGAACTGATCGCCAGCATGCGGCAGATCATCTGGGCATTGAACGATGAGCGCTCGAACCTGACGGACCTGGTCGCCTACCTATCAAGCTATGCACGCTCCTACCTCGACGACCATGGCATCCACGTGGAGGTGAGCGCTCCGGATGGCTGGCCTGCGGTCCAGCTCAACAGCGATGTACGTCGCAACATCTTCCTGATCGTGAAGGAGGCGCTCCACAACGTGGTGAAGCATGCACAGGCCGACCAGGTGAAGGTGGCCCTCAACTGGCAGGACGGTTTGGCAGTGAGCATCCACGATAGCGGAAAGGGCTTTGCAGCCGGACCGGGAACGGGGAACGGAATGAGGAACATGCGCAAACGCGCTGAGGCCCTGGGAGCTGAATTGAAGATTTCCGGCACGGATGGCACCCGGGTCCAGCTGTATGTGCCGCTCTCCAGTGGTAGTAACCTTCGTTCTATTGCAGCAGTGAGCGAAGGCGCTCCATCTTCGCATCCATGACCCTGGTCCCCACCGTTTCGCGCCTGGCCATCGTCGAGGACGAGAGCGGTATTCGCGGAATGCTCTGTGAATTGTTCAGCGGCGAGGACGATCTGGAGGTGGTCGCGGCAGCCGGTAGTGTGGAGCAGGCCCTGGACCCGCTGCGAAGCATGCGACCGCAGGTGGTCATCATGGATATCAACCTGCCGGGCATGAGCGGGATCGATGGCGTATCGGTCCTGCGGGCCATGCTCCCTGAGGCCCAGTTCCTCATGTACACCATGCACGATGAGGATGACAGCGTGTTCGAGGCGCTGAAAGTGGGCGCCAACGGCTACCTGCTGAAAAGCGCCTCCCCGGCGGAACTGCTGCGTGCCGTGCGCGAGGTCCTGCAAGGTGGTGCACCCATGAGCGCGTATGTGGCCCGGCGGGTGGTCTCTCATTTTCAGCGTTCCGGGGTCGCACAGGAGCTTCCGGAGCTCAGCAGCCGCGAGAACGAGGTGCTCATGCTGCTCGCCGATGGTCTGCTCTACAAGGAGATCGGCTCGCGCCTGGGCATCGCCGTGGGTACGGTGAAGCAGCACATCCATCGGATCTACGAGAAGCTTCACGTCCAGAACCGGACCGAGGCGGTGAACCGCTACTTCGGTCGCTAGGATCGTCAACCAAGGTTCTATTGTGCCGCCCTGTTGCCTCGGGGATCTTTGCCCGAAACCAACCATCATGCGCTACGGCTACCTCTCAGTGTGTTTATCCCTCGGCTTGACCGTTCAGGGTCAGGCGGTCTGGCAACAATTCTCCAGCGCTCCTGCGGCTGGTCGGTTCTGGGCGGCCGCCACCGGCAACAGCACGCATGGCTATGCAGGGACCGGGCGGCTTCAATTCTCCGGAACGGGAAATGAAGTGGCGGATATGTACGAATATGAGGCAGCGACCGACACCTGGACGGCCATCCCGGACTATCCGGGTGGCGTGCGTGCAGGCGTGGATGGGTTCACCATCGGCGAGCGGATCTTCTTCGCCTTCGGATCGCCGTTCATCCAATTCACCTCGACGGTGTACGAATACATTCCCGCCACACAAAGCTGGACCCAACATCCGGATGTGCCCGGGGGTGTTGGCTTCGCGTATTCGCACGGGTTCGTGATCGGAGACACCTATTACATCGGTCCCGAGAACGGCACCAACAACGTGTACGCCTTCAATGGCACCACGAACACGTGGAGTTCCGTGGCATCCTTCCCCGGTGCCGATCGTCGTGCGCAATGCGCCTTTTCGGCCAATGGCAAAGGCTACCTGGGCATGGGGGCCGGGGTCTTCAGCGGAGTGTTCGGTGATTGGTGGGAATACGATCCCGTGGCCGACAGCTGGACCGAAGTGGCCAGTGTCTTCCCCAACGCCGATCAGGCCTGTGCCACCGCCGTGAACAACGTGGGATACCTGTACAACACCGGCGGCAGCGGTGGAGGAGGAAAACAACTGTTCAACTACGATGCCACCGCCGACCAGTGGAACAGCGATGCGATCCTGCCGACCGACCGGATCGCCAATGCTTCCGCCATGACCATCGGGAACCACGGCTACATCGTGTTCGGGGAAAGCACGCTTTCCGGCGGGAATCAACCCAGCAACCAGTTGTGGCGGTTCACGCCGGGAAGCACGGGCATCACCGGCCTGGATGCGTTCAGTGACATCATCGTTACTGCGAACTTCACCGGCTCCATTTTGGTCCAGGTCCCCGACGCGCGTGAAGGATCGCTGCAGATCGACGTGATCGACAGCCATGGCAGGACCCTTGCTACAGGCTCGATCCGTGGGGCGGGCGTGATCGAGGTCGGAAGCGACCTGGCGGCCGGTGCCTACCTGGTGACCTTTCGCGGTGAGCGCATCAGCGGAACACGGAAGGTGGTCATGGTCCGTTGAAGCCAGACGCAGCGAGCGGGACCGAAGCGATCGGTCTCTGTTTTCGAGGAAGCCTTGTAGTGGTG
>JAGQVN010000028.1 GCA_020437905.1 Flavobacteriales bacterium | reverse complement strand
TGCGGTCGAGCAGGTTTTTGTGGCGAGCACTGCAGCGGTGTATCCCATTGCCGACGGTGCCATGGACGAGGACCATGCGACCGGCCCGCTGGATATCTACGGCATCACCAAGCTGGCCACCGAGCGCCTGGCAAGCGAGTTCCACTTGCGCACGGGTGTACCCACCATCGTCGGGCGCTTCTTCAATGCCTTCGGTCCGAACGAAACGAACCCGCACCTGATCCCCGAGATCCAACAACAGGTGCTCAGTGGCAAGCGCACCCTGAGCCTGGGCAACCTGGACCCGAAGCGCGATTTCATCCACACCGAGGACATGAGCCGGGCCATGGCCTTGTTGCTGGGGAAAGGGCTCACCGGCTTCGAGGTGTTCAACATCGGCCGCGGCATCGAGTACAGTGTGCGCGAGATCGTAGAGGCCTTCGAGCGCCAGCTCGGAGAACAGCTCACCATCGCGGTGGACCCGGCCCGTGTCCGGAAAGTGGAGCGGATGCACCTCCTTGCCGATGTGAGCAAGCTGAAGCGCGTGACCGGCTGGGAACCCCAATGGGGCATCGACGAAGGCGTGGCCACGCTCTTGAAGGAGAAGGTGGCACGTTGAATGAAGAACCACCCATTGGACATTCTACATTGACCCTTCATGCGTGTTGCGCTTTGCACCGACGGTGTGTTCCCCCAGACCATGGGAGGCATGCAACGGCATTCCAGGCTGCTGGCTGAACACCTGGCGCGCACAGGTGCGGTGGAATTGACGGTGCTGCATCCGCATGAGCCGCCCATCTTCGACACATCTCTCGGCATCCGGGAAGTGCAGGTGCCGGACATCGACAAGGAGAAGCTGTATATACGTGAACTGAAACGCTACAGCACCCGGGTCGCCGACAGGCTGGACGAACTGGCTACGGACGTGATCCTGAGCCAGGGCTTCTGCGTGTGGGAGGGCATCGAGCGCTTCAGCGATCGGCTGATCGTGCACCCGCATGGGCTGGAGATGTTCCAGATGCTCACGAAAAAGGAGCAGGTGCTGGGCTGGCCGTTCCGTTGGGCGCTCCGTTCGATCCTGCGTCGCAGCGCAGTGGCCGTGAGCCTGGGCGGCAAACTGACGCACATTCTCCACGAGCAAGTCAAGGGATCCCGCTGCGAGGTCGTTGTATTGCCCAATGCGGTCGACCTGCCTGCCCAGGCCAGCGCACAGCCCTCCAGTGCCCCATCGTTCCGCTTGTTGTTCGTGGGCCGCTTCGCCTTCAACAAGGGCCTGGATGTCTTGATGGAAGTGGCGGAACGCCTGGTGAAGGAAGGACAAGCCGACCTCGTCCGCTTCCAGCTGGCCGGGGATGGCCCCTTGCTGGCCTCCTATCAGGAGCAGGGTCTGCCGGGTAACGTGGAACTGCTGGGCCGGGTGGATGATGACGAATTGGATCGGCTCTATCGGACCTGCGATGCCTTGGTGCTGCCCACACGCTTCGAGGGCATGCCCACGGTGGTCCTTGAGGCCATGGCGCGTGCCAAGCCGATCATCGTCAGCGATGTCGGTGCCACGGCGGAACTGGTCTCACCGCACAATGGTTACCTGCTTCCTCCGGGCGATCCGGACGAGCTCTACGCAGCCATTCGTTCGTTCGCGGAGCGAGGCCAGGAAGTGCATCAGCAAATGGGCGCGTACAGCCTGGGGCTGGTCCAGGACCGCTTCACGTGGGCGGCGGTGACGCGCGGTTATCTGGAGCTGTTCGAGCGCGTAGCCGGGAAGCAACGTTAGAGGGCATCTCAAAATTGTTTTTGGCTACGAGCGAGGAGCATTTTGCGAGCAGATGAGGCGCGAGACCCGAGCATAGCCGGTGGCTATGTAAGGTGTTGAGCAACGAAAGATGGTCGCGAAAGGCCATCGCGCAGTCCGAAGGATAATTTTGAGATGCCCTCTAGATGTCGCGGTAGAGGATCACGTGATCCTCGTGCATGCCCAGGGACTTGAAGAAGGCCAGGCTGGCTTCGTTCTTCACCAGGACGTCGGTGCTCATGCGTGCCAGGCCGTGGTCCTTGAACGCATCCATGAGCGCGAGCGCCAGTTGCTTTCCCAGGCCTTGTTCGCGATGCTCCGGCAGCACATGGATGTGCGTCAAGGCCCCGACGCGTTCGCCGCCCAAGTGCTGCGGCATGCTCCTGACGTTGCCTGCTGCGAAGCCGATGAGCCGATCGCCGTTCCAGG
>JAGQVN010000281.1 GCA_020437905.1 Flavobacteriales bacterium | reverse complement strand
CTGACCGTGGATCCGTCGATGTCACAGCCCACCACGTTCCCGAAATTGATATCCACGACCCCGCTTTCCAGGGTGCATCCGATGATGTCCACCTCGAACTGGTCACTGTCCATCAGGATACTTCCGTTCACGAACCAGCCGTCGATCACGTGCACCTGCGTCCCGCGTGTGGTCCCTCCCGAGGCGAACTGGATGTCGCCGGCCGTGTTGTACATGCCTACGAACGTGACGTCTCGGCCGGTCGCCCCAGTGATGGTGTAATCCCCCTGCACATAAAAGAAGGAGTCGTTGTCGTAGCTCAGGAATTCCAAACTGGCGCTCACGGTGATGTTCTCGATCCAAGGGATGTTGCCCGCCCGGTTCTTGATGATGATGCGGTCGCCGTCCACAGCGGCGCTCACCGCCGAGGTGATGTTGGCATAGGCCGGTGGCTGCCCGAATTCCTCCACGATGCGGTCGGTGGCGGAAAGGGAGAGCGAACCAAAAAGCAGGAAAGGAAGCAGACTTGTTCTCATGACGATGGGTTGACGCGGTCGAAGGTAGCCGCTATTCATTCGTAGATGCACGTGAACAAGTCCGGTGCGGGCAGGATACCACCTTCAACACCCGACCCGACCTGACCATTGGTCGTATCCCCGCGGAACGAAAAGAGGCAGCCTTTCGGCCACCCCTTCTTCCTTAGGTAGTTGTGATCAGCGTACCACCGAGAAGCTCAGGTTCCGGCGGGTCGTGCCGTTCTGCAGCTCCATGGTGTACAGCCCATCTGCCAGCTCGCTCACGTCCACCACCTGCCGGTTCGCACCGTTCAAGCGCAGGTCCCGGATCAGGGCACCGCTCGCGGTGTGGATCAGGATCCGATCGATACCACCTTCTTCCACGGTGATCTCGAGACGATCACGGGCCGGGTTCGGGAATACCGAAGCGTGCCATGCGGATGGCTCCTGAACGCCTACGATGGAGGCATCCACCAGTCCCTTGTATCCTTCGGAGGTCCCGTGGGAAGCGATCAACACCGCAGTACCGTTCACGCTCACCTGCAGCAGGTCGGTCCCTGCGGACATGAAGAAGCTGCTTCCATTGTACACCAACGCATGAGCGAAATTCTCGACCATCGCTCCGCTGATGAACATATCCGTGACCGTCCCATTGGTCGGATCGATGCTCTGGAACAAGCCGCCACCGCCGTACCGATAGAGCAGTCCATTCGTGCTGTTGTACGCCAGCGCTTCGCCATCATCACCTGTTCCCGGCTGCACGAACAAGGTGGAAACACCGGTTCCCGCATCGATGGTATACAGCGTCTCCGGCGTATTACCTCCGTCACCGGTGATGCCATATAACGTACCGGAATCATCGAAGGCGATGCTGGCAATGCGGTCGGACAGCGTGCTGAGTGGGGTCACCACACCCGTAGAAAGGTCGATGGCACCCAAGGTGAACACGGAGTCCACTTTGACGACCACATGTACAAGACCACTGACCGGGTCAAATGCCAATCCGGTGCATCCGTCGACTTGGACACCGTTCAGCGTAACGCTCACCGCATTCGACTCGGTGCCATCGGTGATGTCCACCAATTTCAGTTCTCCGCCGCTGCCGTCGGGCGAGTTGACACCGTAGTACATGGTCTGAGCGTTCAGCAATAGCGAAAAGGCCATTGCGCCAAGGACCATGGAGGCAGTTCGAAGTAGTGTTCTTCTCATGTTCGTTGCTTTTGCAGGGAAGATAACAACACTTGCGAAAGGGCTTCGAGCGAACAGAGATCGCTCGCACTGTGTTCCTTTGCCCAAACGACCCATCAACAAGAAGACCATCATGATCCGATCGAGCAGAGCAGTTTGGAAGGGAAGCGGCAAGGAAGGTGCCGGCGAGCTGACGAGCACCAGTGGCGTACTGAACCACACACCTTATTCCTTCAAGACCCGCTTCGAAAGCGAGGACGGCAAGGCCGGCACGAACCCTGAGGAGCTGATCGCTGCCGCCCATGCGGGTTGTTTCACCATGAAACTGAGCTTCGTGCTCGGGAACGGTGAGCACACCCCGGAGTCGTTGGATTGCACCGCGCAGGTGAAGATGGGACCTGTGGATGGAGGTACCGGGATCACGGGGATCCACCTGCTGTTGAAGGCCCGTGTGCCAGGCATCAGCAAGGAGGACTTCGAACGCTGCGCCGATGAGGCCAAGGACAAGTGTCCGATCAGCCAGGTGCTGAAAGCGGTGCCGATCACCTTGAGCGCTGAGCTACTGAGCTGAGGGGCGCCGGTCGCGTCCGCCTTTGGGGGAGGGTCCGGTCCCGCTGGACAGGGTGTTCTTTGACGTTCGCCCCGTGTCCTGGAGATACCGCTCCGTCAAAGCGATCAGGAATCGGGCGAGCTCCTCCCGGTCCTTGTGGACACTGAGCTCGGTGAGCGCAGGGAGGTGGTGCATGGCGAACTCCAGTGAATGGGCCATTTCCACCAGGGTGGTGGCAAATGATGAGGCATGGTTCACTTGCGGCGCACAGCTGCGCAGTTCATCCGCGACCCGGGCGCACAGGTCCTTGTACGGTTTGAACAGCTGCTTCGCATTATCCGAATCGACGTTCTTGTGCTGGAAGGACTTGGAACCCTCGTTGATCACCAGTTCACGCAAGGCTGCCGGAGGCACCTGGGCGGCAAGGGCATCCTCGGGCCACAATCCGGCCAGGGCGCGGATGGTTCCGTGCATGTGCTCGCGTGCACCTGTGTTGCTCCGCAAGGTCACGTCGATGTGCGTGTCCAGCCACAGCCAGTACAGCTGGAAATAGTACTGGAGCAGCCGTTGCTTGTTCTTGAAGTAATGGTAGATCGTGGCCTCGGTGCATCCAACCCGCTCGGCGAGCTTCCTGAAGTTGAAGGCCTCCAGCCCCAGTTCATTCATCAGGCCAAGCCCTTCCTGAACGATCTGTTGGCCCAACGGACTGTTCGTGTCGCGCAGGCTCAAAGAGGACTCCGGTTCGAGGTGGTAGCGTGCCATCCAGCTAACAAATATAGATAGACTAACGTAAATTATACCAATGCTAATTGTAAAATAGTATTACTATATTTGCTCCGCCATGGACAGGATCACTCCCGTGCAACGTCTGCTTCGCCTGCTCCGCCTGGACAAGCGGGAGATCGGCCACATCTACCTGTATGCCTTGGTGGGTGGTGCCATTAGCTTGAGCGTTCCGCTGGGTATTCAGGCCATCATCAACCTGATCAGCGGGGGGCAGGTGGCCACCAGCTGGGGGGTGCTCATCGCCTTTGTGACCGTGGGTGTCGCGCTCACCGGGGTCATGCAGATCATGCAATTGTCGCTTGCTGAGAACATCCAGCAGCGCCTCTTTGCTCGTAGTGCCATTGAGTTCGCGTACCGGATCCCGCGCATCAAGGAAGAGGCGGTGGCGGGTCGCTACCTGCCCGAACTGACGAACCGGTTCTTCGATACGATGAGCGTTCAGAAAGGTCTGAACAAGTTGCTGCTCGACGTGCCGCTCGCCTTGCTGCAGATCCTGCTCAGTCTGGTCCTGCTCGCACTGTACCATCCGTTCTTCATCGTCTTTGGTCTCTTCCTCGTCTTCCTCCTGTACCTGATGTTCCGCTTCACCGGCGCCCGGGGTCTGGTCACCAGCCTGGAAGAGAGCAACTACAAGTTCGCCGTGGCGCATTGGTTGGAGGAGCTCGGGCGCACCGTGGGGACCTTCAAACTGATCGGTGAAACACCCCTGAGCCTCGATCGCACCGACCACCTGGTCCATAAGTACGTCTCGGCGAGGAAGGCTCATTTCCGCGTGCTGCTGGGGCAATATTCGGCCATGGTGGTCTTCAAGGTGGTCATCACGTTGAGCCTGTTGGCGTTGGGTGGCATCCTGGTCATGGAGGAGCAGATGAACCTGGGTCAGTTCGTCGCGGCCGAGATCGTGGTCCTGCTGCTGATGGCTGCCGTGGAGAAGGTGATCCTGAGCATCGAAAGCGTCTACGATGTGCTGAGCGCCTTGGAGAAGATCGGCCTGGTCACCGACCTGCCGCTCGATCGGACCGACGGGATCCATGTGCTCGATACGGATCGCAGCAAAGGCTTGGAAGTGCGACTGGACCATGTGTCGTTCAGGTCCCATTGGAACCAACGGACGGTGTTGGACCATGTGGACATCCATCTCAAACCCGGTGAGAAGGTCGCGCTGTGCGGTCCCAATGGCGCGGGCAAAAGCACCGTGCTTCGCCTGATCGGAGGTGCGTTGGACCCACATGCCGGGGACCTTCGTTACGACGGTCATCCGGTGAACAGCATCGACCTGGAGCAGGTCCGTTCATTGATCGGCGAAAGCCTGCTCGCCGATGATGTGTTCGCAGGTACCGTGCTCGAGAACATCACCGTGGGCCGTACGTGGATAAGCGACATGGATGTGGACGAGGCGGCTAAGGTGACCGGGCTCTACGAGCAATTGGCCGATCTACCTCAAGGCATGCTCACCCGTCTGGATCCCCAGGGTTCGCGCCTGCCCAGCAGCCTCGTGCGACGGATCGTGCTGACGCGCTGCATCGCATCCAAGCCGCGCATGTTGCTCCTGGAGGATGGGTCCACGGATTGGGACAAGGCGGACCGCGATCGGCTGCTCTCCTACATCGCTTCACCGGAGCGGCCATGGACGCTGCTGGCCGTGACCAACGACCCCGGATTCCAAGCGCTTTGCACGCGGGTGATCCGGCTTGAGAACGGACGTATCGTAAGTGACAGCCATGCTTGACCTGAGCCCCGGCAGCCGCGTGGAGGGATTGAAGCCGGAGCGCTTCACGTCCTTCAAGCACATCGGGGTCGCCAGGGCTTCGGAGGCCTTCAGCAAGCTGCTCATCGTGGTCGGCGTGCTGATGCTCCTGGGCATGTTCCTGCCTTGGACCCAGAATATCCGCGCACGCGGTGTGGTCACCGGCCTGTCACCGGACCAACGCCCGCAGACCATCCATGCCATCATTCCTGGCCGGATCGAAGAATGGTTCGTGCAGGAAGGTCAGCGCGTCGACAAAGGCGATACGATCTTGCGTCTCAGTGAGGTGAAACCCGAGTACTTCGACCCACAGCTCTTGGATCGTACCCAGGATCAGATCACCGCCAAGGAGCTCACCGCGAAGAGCTACGATGAAAAGGTGCGGTCGTTGGACGCACAGATCGATGCCTTGAACTCGGGCATGCGCATCAAGCTGCAGCAGGCGCGCAACAAGATCGTGCAGGCCGGTCTCCAGGTGCAGAGCGACAGCATCCGCGTAGTGGCCGCGAAGACCGAGGTGAAGGTGGCGGAAGATCAATACGCGCGCGGTGAGAAGCAGTTCGAAGGAGGGCTCGTGAGCAAGGTGGAATTGGAGAAACGGCAGGTCGCCGTGCAACGCGCAACGGCCAACCTGATCGATGCCCAGAACGACCTGTTGGATGCGCGGAACGAACTGCTGAACGCGGAGCTTGAGCTCGATGGCATCCGGAACGACTACCGTGACAAGCTCAGCAAGGCTGAGAGCGAGAAGTTCGCAAGCCTCAGTGAGATGTACACGACCGAGGCGGAGGTGAGCAAGATGCAGGTGGACCTGGCCAACTATACCGTTCGGGCTGGGAACTACTATGTCACCGCACCGCAGGATGGCTTCATCACCAAGGCGGTGGTCACTGGCGTGGGGGAGACCGTGAAGGAAGGCAATCCGCTGGTGAGCGTGATGCCATCCCGCCTGGACCTTGCTGTCGAGCTCTACGTACGTCCCATGGACATGCCGCTGATCACTCAGGGGCAGCATGTGCGCTTCATGTTCGATGGCTGGCCCAGCATCGTGTTCAGCGGCTGGCCCGGTGCGAGCTACGGCACCTTCGGTGGCCAGGTGGTGGCCATCGACAACTTCATCAGTCCGAACGGGAAGTACCGCCTCCTTATCGCCCCGGACCCCGACGACGACCCCTGGCCGGATGCGCTGCGGGTCGGTGGTGGTGCCATCGGTTTCGCCTTGATGAAGGACGTGCCCATCTGGTATGAGCTCTGGCGACAGGTGAACGGTTTCCCGCCCGATCTTTACATGGAAGGTGACATGGACGGGTCCGCCGTAAAGAAGGAGAAATGAGACCGTGGCCGGCCGTGCTGCTCGCCTTGGGTACCTGGCCTGTGTTCGCGCAGGCACCACTGGAACTGTCCCGCAGCAATTTCCTGAGGATGGTCCGTGAGAACCACCCGGTGGCACGGCAGGCGGCATTGCGAACGGACATGGGTGATGCCACCATGCGCAGTGCACGCGGAGGCTTCGACCCGAAAGCGGACTTCGATCGCACCGAGAAACGCTTCGACGACAAGAACTACTTCACCCTGTTGCAGGCCGGATTGAAGGTGCCCACCTGGTTCGGCATGGACATTCTTGCAGGCTACGAGGACAACGAGGGACAGTTCCTGGACCCGCAGGGTTACACGCCAGAGGATGGCTTGATCAAGGCCGGCGTATCGGTACCCCTGGGTCAAGGCTTGTTCATTGATAAGCGTCGTGCCACTTTCCGAAAGGCCCAGGCCTACCAACGCGCCACCGAGGCTGAGCGACAGACCATGCTGAACAAGCTGTTCCTGGAAGCCATCAAGGATCATATCGATTGGGTGGCCGCCTACCAGGCTTTGCAGGTCACCGAACAGGCCGTCGATCTCGCTCAACTGCGCTTCGAGAACGTACGCGGTGCCTGGATCGGTGGCGACCGGCCGGCCATCGATACGCTGGAGGCCTTCCTGCAGGTGCAGGATCGGATCATGCGCCGCCAGTCGGCTGAGCTGGGCCTGCAGAACGCGGCCTTGCAGTTGAGCAACCACCTGTGGGATGAATTCCAACGTCCATTGGAGCTCCTGAACAACGTGATCCCCTCACCACAGGACCAACAGCTCCTGGTGCGTGTGCTGCCGACGGATGCGGTGATCCAGCAGGCGGTCGAAGTGCATCCCGACCTGGCCAAGGCTTCCGCGCGCCTCGAACAACTGGAGGTGGAACGCCGGCTGCGTACGGAATACATCAAACCGGAACTGGACGTCAAGTACCAGTGGCTCAGCGACGGCGGGGTGCTGGTGCAGGAGGACCGTGTGGAGCCGCTCGGTGAAGGCTACCAGCTTGGCGTCGGCTTCAGCATGCCCTTGTTCCTGCGGAAGGAGCGGGGCGAACTATCCCTGGCGAAACTGCGTCGCACGGACGCCGAATTGGGCCTGCAGCGGGACCGTCAGGTCATCACCAACAACGTGCAGCAACGGTTGAACGAGATCGCTACAGCACAGCAGCAAGTGCAACTCGGCACCGAGATGGTGGACAACTACACGCGCCTGCTGGCCGGTGAGACGCAGTTGTTCAATGTGGGTGAAAGCTCGCTCTTCCTGGTCAACGGCCGGGAGGTACCGCTCATCGAAAGCCGCATTAAGCAGGTAGCGCTCGAGGCCAAGTTGCAGAAGTCTTACTTCGCGCTGGACCACGCCATGGGGATCTTGTGGCAGCAGGAGTAAGGAGGGGGTGTTGAAAGCTGAAAGTTGAAACGCGAAAGAGGAAAGCCGTTGCTTCGCTGCGCTCGCATGCTCAGCGATCGCTTCGCTTTGCTCGCGATGACCAGAGCCCTGAGGATATCAGTTGAAGCAGAGGGTCAAGACTTCTGACTTCCGACTCCCGACTTCGGACTATTCCTCATTCCACCAACAACTTCCCACCCGCCAACCAGGTGCCATTGCTCGTCAGGTGCAGGAGGTAGGTGCCCGGTGCAAGTGGTGAAGGTGGTGAGAAGGGTGAGAAAGTGGCCTGCACACTGGTGCCCACTCTCTCCATTTTCACCGTTCTCACCATTCTCCCCATCACATCCTGCACCACCAGCTCCACCGGGCCGACATCCACGCCATCCGGCAGGTCCAATGCAACAGTTGCAACGCCGCCTTGTGCGACCGGGTTCGGAAAGAGCTTTAGATAGGATTG
>JAGQVN010000280.1 GCA_020437905.1 Flavobacteriales bacterium | reverse complement strand
ACGCCAGTCGGTCCTGTCCTTGAAGTGCTTCTTCAGCTCCACCTCGATGAGCCCTGCCAACTGACGATACGGTGTACGGGCGATGATCACCGCCTCCACCGCCCCCTGATCGATCCATCGCACCGGCACCTGATCACTGCGCGTCACCCCCACTTTGATCCCTCCGGTCCGGCTCAGGTAGACCACATGCTCCGTGTCGTGATGCCGGCGCTCCCACTCCACATCCCGCCCCTTTCCCAAATGTGCCTGACATAGTTCCGGACGAACAATGCATTCGGAAGCCTCCGGTGCATCGCGCAGACAAGGGAAACAGAAACCCTGACCATAGAACTTCCTCACCGTCCTTCCGCAGGAAACGCACGTCATCTCACCCGTGGCACGTATCTGGATCTCGCGACCCACCCACTCATCCAGCGGGAATGGTCCATCATCCAATTGCAGGGCGTAGGAGACCTGCTCATGCAAGCCCGCGAGCATCTTCGTCAGCATACCATGCCCTGTCATCCCGCGTGATTATCTTACCGCCTAAGATAGCAGTGCACCGATCGCTCATCCCGCCCCTGTCATGCCGGTGAACGCGCTTTTCTCCTTTCTGATCAAGAAACGGCTCCAACAGATCGAGCTGTTCAGGGACCATGCCATGGAGGCCCAGCTCGAGGTCTTTCACCAGCTGGTGCGTACGGCCCGATTCACCGAATGGGGCAGGCGGTTCGATTACGGAAGTATCAGGGAACCCCGACAGCTTTGCGAGCGGGTCCCGCTGCAGGACTATAATGATATCCGACCCTACGTCGACCGGCTTCGCAAGGGTGAGAACAACCTGCTCTGGCCCACGGAGATCCGTTGGTTCGCCAAAAGCAGTGGGACCACACAGGACCGCAGCAAGTTCATTCCGGTGAGCCGCGAGGCGCTGGAGGACTGCCACTACAAAGGCGGCAAGGACCTGATCGCCCTCCATTATGATATGAACCCGAACAGCGATCTGGTGTGGGGACGTAATATGGTGATCGGAGGCAGCAGCACCATTGAACAGGTCAGGCCCGATGCTTACAGCGGTGACCTTTCAGCCATCATCATTCGGAACCTGCCGTTCTGGGTCGAGATGCGCAGGACCCCGGCCAGGGAGGTCGCGCTGATGGAGAACTGGGAGGAGAAGATCGAGCAGATGGCGCGCGAGACCATGCGGGAAGATGTACGCAGTATCGCAGGTGTCCCGTCATGGACACTGATCATCCTCAGACGCATCCTGGAGCTTACGGGTAAGGAGCACATCCTCGAGGTATGGCCCAACCTGGAGCTCTTCCTTCACGGCGGTGTCAGTTTCCGGCCGTATCGTGCACCCTTCAAGGAACTGATCCCATCGGAAACGATGACCTACCTGGAAAGCTACAACGCCAGCGAGGGCTATTTTGGGATACAGGACCGCAAGGATGCCGAAGACCTGCTCCTGATGTTGGACTACGGCATCTTCTTCGAGTTCATCCCGGTCGAGGACCTGGATCGGGACCAACCCCGCACGCTGTTGCTCGATGAGGTCGAAGTGGGCCGGCAGTATGCGATGGTCATCAGTACGAACGCAGGGCTTTGGCGGTACATGCCTGGCGATACCGTTCGTTTCACCAGCACCGATCCTTTCCGCATCCAGGTCAGTGGGCGAACACGCTGCTTCATCAATGCCTTCGGCGAGGAGCTGATCGTGGAGAACGCTGACCGGGCCTTGGAAGTGGCCTGCGATCATACCGGAGCTTCGGTGAACGACTACACGGCTGGTCCCATGTACTTGGACGGTGTGAACCCGGGTGGTCACGAGTGGATCATTGAATTCGAACACCCCCCCGCGGACATGGACCTTTTTGCGCTAGCCTTGGATGCCACATTGCGCGAGGTGAACAGCGACTACGATGCCAAGCGGGGAAGCGCCCGGGCCCTTGGACTTCCGAGGGTCCATGCCGTGCCCTCGGGCACCTTCCAGGAATGGATGAAACAACGCGGCAAATTGGGGGGCCAACACAAGGTACCCCGGCTTGCCAACGATCGCTCCTATCTGGAACAGTTATTGCCCGTATTGGTCACGTGAGGCGACCGACCATGTTGTTCCTTGGACTGGCGATGGTCGTTACGGCCATCGCGCAAGAGCCACGGATCGCCGTCCGGATCTCCGGTCGGTTCGATCTGTTCACCACGGATGAACTCGGGAACATCTATGCGCTGCACGACGACGAAGTGGAGCTGTACAATGCGCGCGGTGAGCTGGGGATCCGGAACAGCACCAAGACCTTCGGCAGGATCGTCAGCGTGGATGCCTTCTACTCCCTGAAACCGCTCCTGTTCTCCAGGGACCAGGGGCAGATCGCGATGCTGGACAATACGCTCAGCCTCCAGGGAAGCGTGATCAACCTGCCGCGCCGCGGCTTCCCACAGGTGGTCCTGGTCAGTGCGAGCGTACAGAATGCGTTCTGGTTGTACGATGAGCGTGAACTGCAATTGATCCGCGTGGATGCCCTGCTGCGGGAGATAGCCGCCACCGGACGCATCGATCAATTGCTAGGGATCACGCCTCAACCGCTACAAATGCACGAGCTTGACAATTGGCTGTATGTCAATTCGCCCGAGCATGGGATCCTGGTCTTCGACCTGTTCGGCACGTATTACAAGACCTTGCCCGTGCTTGGCGCCGATCGCTTCCATGTGCGTGGCAACGGCGTTTATTTCGTGAAGGACGGTTCCTTCTTCCGCTATGACCTGCGGGACCTGATCATCGAAAGCATGCCACTTCCCCGGGAGATCGCCGAGCGGAAATTGCGCGACGCCCATATGGAACAGGGACACCTCTATCTCCTGTACGATGACGAGATCGTCATCGTGACACCATCGAAATGATCGCTGCCAGATCCCTGTCCCGACTTATCCACATTACCGGGCAGGCTTGGCAGGGGACCTTAAATTCGCAAGCCTCTACCCTTCCATCATCATGCACATCGCCATCGCAGGTAACATCGGATCCGGAAAAACGACCCTTACGCGCCTGCTGTCAAAACACTATGGCTGGGACCAGTTGCAGGAGGCGGTGGACAACAACCCGTACCTGTTCGATTTCTACAAGGACATGCAGCGTTGGAGCTTCAATCTGCAGATCTTCTTCCTGAACAGTCGTTTCGAGCAATTGCTGGACATCCGGCGCAACGATAGCGATGTGATCCAGGACCGGACCATCTATGAGGACGCGTTCATTTTTGCGCCGAACCTCCATGCGATGGGGCTGATGACGACGCGCGATTTCGAAAATTACTTCCGCCTGTTCCAGAACATGGATAATGCGATCCGTCCACCCGACCTGTTGATCTACCTGCGCGCGACCGTCCCGAACCTGGTCAAGCAGATCGCCGAGCGGGGCCGGGAATACGAGACCGGCATCAGCATCGATTATCTGAGCCGGCTGAACGAGCGCTACGAGGCATGGATCAGCACGTACGACAAAGGCAAGCTGCTGATCATCGATGTGGACGACAATGCCTTCCACCAGAGCGCAGAGGACCTCGGCCGCATCGTGAACGCCATTGATGCAGAGATCCATGGCTTGTTCCCCTCCGAGACGAAAGCCTCATCCGGAAGCAACGGCACCGCCAAAAAGGCCGCACCGAGGAAGTCCACTGCCAAGAAGAAAGCCGCCAAGAAGAGCGCGAAGTAAGGCTGGGACGGGCCGGACTTGTCGTCCGGCTCCTGCGGCTGATGCTATCTTGGTGCTGCCCACGGTCTGGTGATGCGGATCCTGCCTGCTTGTTCGACCCGAGTTCTTCTTGGCGTGATGATCGGATGTAGCATCCTCGTTGCAGGATGCAAAAAAGACGCTCCGGAGGAACCGACCATTATTGACCAACCGCCTCCACCACCACCGGTCTTCAGCCTGGGCGATACCACGGGAATGGTGATCACCTCTTTCGGAACCACGTATTCGCCTTCTGGCACCAACCAATGGTACAGTTATCCAATAGCGATCGCCGGGCTGGGTTCAACGATCTACTTGGATCTGTATAGGAGCTCGTCACTCGGCCAGGGCTTCAGCAGCTCCATCAAGCTCAGAAAAATCCCGGGAAGCGACGTGCAGTTCAACGGAGCGTTTAAGGTGGATACCACCTTCCGGAACGTCGATTCCGTGCTCACATTCACCGGCCTTGGAAGTCACCCGTACACGCTTACACTGAACGTGACCACGGGATGCGATGTGACCGGGACCGTTCACTCAACAAAGGGTCGATTCGAGCCAATTTTCTTTGATACCGGCGACCCTGTGGACATCGCATTGTACGCGAGTGTGGATACGATCATCGATTGGTGGTCCGGGAATTCGTGGAATTCGCCGGCTCCAACGTTCGTCAATGATTCGACAATAAGGGAGACCTACACGCAGAACTTCGGGGACTGTTTTGTACTTCCACCCCCAGGTCAGGTATTCCACATCGCCTTCTCCCGCTTCGTGCAGGGCGTGCTGAAGCAAGGCTGGTTGACCTTGGAACGACCCAGTGGCTCGGGATGGGTCACAGTGCACTACGCGGCTTTCGAACCTTGAGCCCTGGAATGTGTGCAGGCCGTCCAACTTGAAATGAAGAAAGCGCACCCTTCGGCGCGCTTTCCATTGGATCAGGGCGGAGGTCTTAGAACCGATCGGTCAGATCCAAGGCAGCCACCTCCTCGTTTGCTGCGTTCGGTGATAGAGCGCCATGCTCATGTCCGTGGTCATGGAGCTCGTGGTCATGCTGAGGCGGTACCGCTGCGGGCGCGTGTCCGCCTTCATTGATGTGCGGCGCTATGATAAGCGCCACGATGCTGGTGAGCTTGATGAGGATGTTCATGGAAGGGCCGGAGGTATCCTTGAAGGGATCACCGACCGTGTCACCGGTCACTGCCGCCTTGTGCGGGTCGCTGCCCTTCTTGAACTCCTGGCCGTCGATCAGTACGCCCTTCTCGAAGCTCTTCTTCGCGTTGTCCCAGGCACCGCCGGCATTGTTCTGGAAGATCCCCATGAGCACGCCACTGACCGTGATACCCGCCAGCAGACCGCCCAAGGCCTCAGGACCGAAGGCGAATCCGACCAGCACCGGACTGAGCAGGGCCAAAGCTCCGGGCAGGATCATCTCGCGGATGCTGGCCTGGGTGCTGATGGCCACGCACTTCTCGTACTCGGGCTTGGCCTTGCCTTCCATGATACCCGGGATCTCCTTGAACTGGCGGCGCACCTCCTTCACCATGTCCATGGCCGCTTTGCCCACCGCACTGATGGCCATGCTGCTGAACAGGAAGGGGATCATGCCGCCCACAAAGAGCATGGCGAGCACATCGGCCTTGTAGATGTCGATGGCCGTGATGCCGGCAAGGCCCACATAGGCTGCGAACAAGGCAAGCGCGGTCAGCGCCGCACTGGCGATCGCAAAGCCTTTGCCTGTGGCGGCCGTGGTGTTCCCGGTGGCATCCAGGATGTCGGTACGCTCTCGGACCTCTTTGGGCAGTCCGCTCATCTCCGCTATCCCCCCTGCGTTGTCCGCGATGGGGCCGAAGGCATCAATGGCCAGCTGCATGGCCGTGGTGGCCATCATGCCTGCCGCCGCAATGGCCACTCCATACAGACCGGCCAGACTGAAGGAGCCGAAGATCCCGGCTGCCAGCACCAGGATCGGAAGGAAAGTGCTCTGCATACCCACGGCCAAGCCACCGATCACGTTCGTGGCGTGCCCTGTCCCGCTCTTTTGCACGATGCTGTCCACCGGCTTGCGGCCCATGGCCGTGTAGTACTCGGTGATGTAGCTCATCAGAAAGCCGACCACCAGGCCCAGGATGATGGCCCAGAACACGTTCATCCGGGCGATCTCGCGCACCACTTCACCCCGTTGGAAGGTCATGCTCTCCGGAAGCATCCAGGTGATGATGAAGAAGCTTGCGATGGCCGTCAGGATGATGCTGCCGATGTTGCCCTTGTTCAAGGCGGCCATCACGCTGTCGGTGTCCTTGTTGATGCGCACGAACCAGGTTCCCACGATGCTGAACAGGATGCCCACGCCGGCGATCACGATCGGAAGCAGGATGGGAGAAAGTCCGCCGAAGCTGTCCCCACTGGCGATCACTTCACGGCCCAGCACCATGGTGCTCAGGATGGTCGCCACATAGCTGCCGAAAAGGTCGGCGCCCATACCGGCCACATCGCCCACATTGTCACCCACATTGTCCGCGACGGTGGCAGGGTTGCGGGGATCGTCCTCGGGGATGCCGGCCTCCACCTTGCCTACAAGGTCGGCGCCCACATCAGCGGCCTTGGTATAGATGCCACCACCTACCCGAGCGAAGAGCGCTATGGATTCCGCACCAAGACTGAAACCGGCAAGGACCTCCAACGCGGTCATCATCTCCTCGCCATTGGCCGAAGCACCGTTCACGTAAAGGTTATAGAACACGATGAACAAAGTGCTCAGGCCCAGGACCGCCAAGCCGGCCACGCCAAGACCCATGACCGTTCCACCGTTGAAGCTCACCTGCAGACCTTTCTTGAGGCTGGTCCGGGCGGCCTGCGTGGTACGCACGTTCGCCTTGGTTGCGATGTTCATGCCGATCCAACCGGCAAACGCACTGAAGAAGGACCCGATCAGAAAAGCCACGGCAATGACCCAGTCGCTGTGCTCCACCAATGTGCCGCTCCATCCAAGCAAGATCGCGGCGATCGCGGCGAAGATCCCCAGGACCTTCCACTCAGCCTTCAGGAAAGCACTGGCTCCATTTGCGATGTAGCCGGCCAATTCCTGCATGTTCGCGTCGCCTGCATCCTGTTTGTTCACCCACATGGCCTTGGCGATCATCACCACCAGGCCGATCGCTCCCATCAGCGGGAGGTAGTACATCAGTTCCATACCCATGACTATGTTCTATCGTGTAAGGTCTTGTGATCCAACTACTTGTCAGATATGTTCTGGCAAGGAAGGCGGCAAAAATAGCGGAATGGCCGAAAGTGCCAGAACGCGTGCGCTTGGAGCCTACTTCCGCAGGTACATCACCTCCTTCACGGCAGCAATGATGCGGGCCGGGTTCGGCAAGGAAGCCTCAATGAGCGGCATGCTGAAAGGCAACGGGGTGTCGGCCTGATTCACGCGGATGACCGGCGCGTCGAGGTGATCAAAGGCATCCTTCTGCACCCGGTATGCCACTTCGCTGGCAATGCTCGCCACGGGCCAGTTCTCATCCACGACCACCAGGCGATTGGTCTTCCGCACGCTGGCAAGGACCATCTCCTTGTCCCAGGGACGGATGCTGCGCAGGTCGACCACCTCGGCCTCCACTCCTTCTTTGGCCAACTCCTCGGCGGAGGCCAGGGCTTCCTTCATCATCTTACCGAAGCTCACGATGGTCACATCGGTCCCTGCACGCTTGATGTCCGCCTTGCCGATCGGCAGCAGATACTCCCCGTCAGGCACTTCGCCCTTATCCCCATACATCCGTTCACTCTCCATGAACAGCACCGGGTCGTCATCCCGGATGGCCGATTTCAGCAAACCCTTGGCATCATAAGGGTTGGAAGGCGTGACAACCTTCAACCCAGGCACGTTGGCATACATCGCCTCGAAGCTCTGACTGTGGGTGGCCGCCAACTGACCGGCACTTCCGTTCCCACCGCGGAACACGATGGGGATGTGGTATTGCCCACCGCTCATCTGCAACATCTTGGCTGCGTGGTTGATGATCTGGTCACTGGCCAGCACCGCGAAATTCCAGGTCATGAACTCCACGATCGGACGCAGGCCGTTCATGGCAGCCCCGACCCCAATGGCCGTGAAACCCAGTTCGGCGATGGGCGTGTCGATGATGCGTT
>JAGQVN010000279.1 GCA_020437905.1 Flavobacteriales bacterium | reverse complement strand
CGATACCGAGCGCTTCCGTCCCAGGCCCACCATCACCTCACGGTACCTGGCCTTGATCCAGGTGGCCGTGTTCGATGCCTGGAGCCGCTACGACGACAAGGCCGAACCGGTCTATCTGCAGGGTGTGGAGCGCCGTCCCGAAGCCGAACGGACCCTCCGCAACAAGGAGATCGCCATCAGCCATGCGGCCTACCATGCACTGAAGGAATACTACTCCACGGATGTGGACACCTTCACGGTGTTCATGAAGGAACTGGGCTTGGACCCCATGAACGAAAGTATGGACCCGAGCACTCCCGAGGGCATTGGTAATCTGGCCGCCAGGCAGGTGATAGAGGCGCGGCACAACGATGGTGCGAACCAGTATGGTGAGGAGGAGGGATCGAACGGTGAAGCCTACTTCAACTATGTAGGCTACCAGCCGGTGAACAACGCTGACGAGAACGTGGACCTGCAGCGCTGGCAGCCCAAGTACTTCGATGATGGCCAGGGGGGCCAGTTCGCACCTCAATGCCTGACTCCCTTCTGGGACAAGGTGAGGCCGATCGCCCTGAAGAGCGGGGACCAGTTCCGTCCAGGACCTCCGCCCGCAGTAGGGTCCGAGCAGCTGGACCGCGAAGTGGAGGAGGTCGTGGCCATGCAGGCCAACCTGACCGACGAACAGAAGGCCCTGGTGGAGTTCATGCGGGACGGTCCGCAGAGCGTGCAGCAGGCGGGCCACTGGTTCAAGTTCGCCCAGGAAGTGAGCCGACGCGACCAGCATACGCTGGACGAGGATGTGAAAATGTATTTCTACAATCAGGTCGTGGCCATGGATGCCTTCATCGCCTCCTGGGACTCGAAGATGTTCTATGACTATGCCCGACCCTATGCACTGGTGCATGCGCACTTCAAGGACAGGAACATCACGTGCTGGGGTGGTGAAGGAAAAGGGATGATGGAACTGCCCGGCACCGCCTGGCGCCCTTACTCCCCCGCCACCTTCCTGTGCCCTCCCTTCCCCAGCTACACGTCCGGCCATAGCACGGTGAGCGGAGGTTGCGCCGAAGCGTTGAAGTTGTGGACCGGCAGTGATGAATTCGGTTCGCAGGTGGAATTGGTGGCCGGGGCCATGACGGAACAGGACAACCTCGGCGATACCGTGACACTGCACTTCCCTACGTTCACGGAGACCGCGGAAATGGCGGGGATCTCGCGCGTGCTGGGCGGGTACCACATCCGCTCGGACAACGACGCGGGATTGGCACTGGGACGTGATGTGGCCAGGGAGGCGTGGAAGTTCTACAAGGCACATGTGGGTGAGGTCTGATCGGCCCCTGCGCCTGCTTCTGTGCCTGGCTGTTCTGTTCGGTGGCAGGCTCCTTCCCGCCCAACAGAACATCCTGCTCATCGTCGCGGATGACCTCGGCCTGGACCCGACACCCGGTTATCTGAGCGGACCACAGAAGGCTCCGATGTCCAGGCTGAGCACCTTGATGGACAACGGGCTCACCTTCGACAATGCCTGGAGCATGCCGGTGTGCTCCCCCACCCGTTCGGCCATGATCACCGGGCGCCAGGCCACTGAAACGGGTGTGCTCTGGGTGGATGACCCACTGCTCCCGAGCGAGACCACGGTCTTCGAGTACCCGACCTCGATCAACAGCGGATACGCGAGCGCACTGATCGGCAAATGGCACCTGGGGGGATCACAGCCTTCCTTTGACGACCCTGGCATGCAGGGTGTGCCGCACTTCACCGGCATCCTGAGCGGTGGCGTGCAGGACTACTTCAACTGGCAACAGGTGACCAATGGGTCCCTGACGAATAACTCGGATTACATCACGGAAGTACTGACGGACAGCGCCATCGCCTGGATCAATGCCCAAAGCCAGCCCTGGTTCTGCTGGTTGGCCTACAACGCGCCGCACTCACCCTTTCATCTGCCGCCCCAACACCTGCATTCTCAAGGCATGTTGCCGACCGATACCGCCAGCATCAATGCCGACCCCCTGCCCTACTACCTGGCCATGGTGGAGAGCATGGACTCGGAGATCGGGCGCCTGCTGGATGCGATCCCTCCTGCGGAACTGAGCAATACGACCATCCTCTTCATCGGAGACAACGGCACGCCGGGCGAAGTGGTGCAAAGCCCCTACGCGCCCAACAAGGCCAAGGGAAGCCTGTACCAAGGCGGCATCAACGTTCCCTTCGTGGTGTCCGGTGCCGGGGTCACGCGGTCTGGGGAGCGCGAGGAGTCCTTGGTCAGCGTCACCGACCTGTTCAGCACCATCGTGGAACTCACCGGGAACGACCTGTCCGTTTATGCCTCCAGCAAAAGCCTGGTGCCGACGTTCACACAAGGTGGCATCCTTCATCGGGACTGTGTCCGGGCGGACTCCGAGAATGCACAGGGAGCAGCCACTGCGGTGCGGAACGAGCGCTACAAGCTGATCGACCTGCCGAACGGCTTCCAGCGTTTCCACGACCTGCTGGCGGACCCCTATGAGAACACCAATCTGTTGCCCGGTCTCACGCCGGCGGAACAGGCGGCCTACGATGAACTCTCGGAAGGATGCACGACCATCGTGCAAACAGCGGAACTGGAAGAGGAAAGTGCCATCACGATCCTTCCGAACCCCACATCGGGCTTGGTCCGGGTGCAGGGGATGCGGTCGGAGGGACTGATCCGTGTCCATGATGGACTGGGGCGGGTCGTAATGCAGGAAGTGATACGGTCCACGGACCAACTGCTCGATCTCCGCGGACTTGCACCGGGCACCTATGTCCTCCAAGGCCCTGACTTTGCTGAACGGTTCTGTCTGTATCACAACTGAACAACGTTGTTTCAAATCCATCCCTGTCCTTTGATGTTCAGGACGAAGCCACTGGCTTCATTTGAGCATGTCCGAACCCATGCTGGTCCATGACCTGTGCTCAAGTGATCCTGAGATCTGTCGGAATAGAGCACATGGATCATCGGTTCACGATCAAGTAATCCACGGAAATGAACTCGGGAGAATGCAAGAACATATTGAATCCCGAACAAGGCAGGGTCAGGAAGACCGAAGCCCGGATCATGGCCATGCCGTCATCGATCCCCAAGACCTGCGCTGTGGCCGCATTGTAGGTCACGCCTGCCATCAGTCCGGTCCAGTTCGGCCGTGCGTTCGGGGTGAGGAAGAGCAGGCTGCGTTCCTTGTCCAGGAGATCGTTCAGGATCTCGATATCCACCCTGAACCCAAGGGTGTGATCATGTCCACAGGCCACACAGCAGATCGCCTGATCGGTGAACGGTGTAACGCCCAGGAACACCCCTGCACTGTCAGGAACGCCCACTACCACGCGTCCCGCAGGTTGCGAAGGTCCCGTGACCCGGATGGCCCCATTGCGGATCTCTAAGGCAGCAGCGGAATCCGCATGGCTCGCGCCATGGGCCACGATACCAGCGCTGGTCGGATCATCGGCATACGATCTTCCGATCACACCGGCCCGTCCTTCGTGCGTGTGCGATCGGATCCCGATGGCCGTTGTGTCCTCCACGTAGATGGCCGCACTGTCATCCACCGTGCTCTTGATGAAAATGCTGTTGGCATCGCCCTGGGTACGGATACGGATCGCTGCTGAGGAGTCCGCGCGATGCTCGATGTTGATCGAATGGCCTTTATCCGCGTCGTAGGAATTGGCGGGATGATGGTTCGCGTCGATGAACAGGGCATCGCCCATGGACTCGTGGTCGATGCGAACGATCGGCAACTCCACCGTATCGGACCTGGTCTGGAAGTATCCCGCACTACCGCTCTGTTCGGCCAGTTTCACCTGCATCAACTGGGTATGGGTGGAGGTATCGGGTGCAGCCACGAACTTTCCGGCGATCCCATCCAATGTGGCGGCCACCAAGCCGACCTTGGATTCCAGTTCTATAAGCCCATGTGAAAAGATGCCTCCTGCGGTCGCAGCAACACCCACACCGGTCTTGCTCTCTCCCCACACACCGGTGCGCTCAGGAGAGGTGCCAAGCACGCCCACCTTGCTTTTGTTGCTCACGT
>JAGQVN010000278.1 GCA_020437905.1 Flavobacteriales bacterium | reverse complement strand
GTTCGTTCAAGAAGGCCATCGTGACCCTGCGCGAAGGCGAGGCCATCGACCTGTACAGCAGCATTTGACCCTGAAGCACTGAACCGATCATGGGCGTACGCAAACTCAACCCGGTCACTCCAGGCACCCGTCACAAGGTGATCGTGGATTTTGACAACATCACCACGCGCACACCGGAGCGGAGCCTCACCAAGGGCCGCACGAAGAAGGGTGGCCGTAACAACACCGGTAAAATGACCATGCGCTATGTGGGCGGTGGTCACAAGCAACGCTATCGCAGCATCGACCTGAAGCGTGACAAGCACGGCATACCCGCAACGGTGAAGACCATTGAGTATGATCCGAACCGTTCGGCCAACATTGCGCTATTGTTCTACAAGGATGGTGAAAAGCGCTACATCCTCGCACCTACCGGACTGAAGGTGGGCCAGGAGTTGCTGAGCGGGAAGGATGCACCTCCCGAGGTTGGCAATGCCCTGCCACTGAGCGCGATCCCGTTGGGCTCCCTGGTGCACAACATCGAACTGAAACCTGGTAAAGGAGGTGCGTTGGCCCGCAGCGCCGGCACTTTCGCTCAGCTCAACGCACGTGAAGGACGTTATGCCACGCTCAAGATGCCCAGCGGCGAGGTCCGCATGGTGTTGGTGGATTGTCTGGCCACGGTGGGATCGGTGGGCAATGCCGAGCACATGCTTCAGAAAAGCGGCAAAGCCGGACGCTCTCGCTGGTTGGGCCGTCGTCCGCGTACGCGCCCTGTGGCCATGAACCCGGTCGACCATCCGATGGGTGGTGGTGAAGGACGCGCCTCCGGAGGTCACCCGCGTAGCCGTAACGGGCAGTTCGCCAAAGGCTTGAAGACCCGTCGTCCGAAGAACCCGAGCAGCAAATTCATTATTGCGCGCCGCAACAGCAAGGCCGCATCGATCTGATACCGACCATGAGCCGTTCCCTCAAGAAACCACCGTTCGTTCACTACAAACTGGCTCGACGCGTCAGTGATGCGCAGTCGGCAGGAAAGAAGAACGTCATCAAGACCTGGTCGCGCGCAAGCACCATTACCCCTGAATTCGTCGGCCTCACCTTCGCCGTGCACAATGGCAACAAGTTCGTTCCGGTGTATGTCACGGAGAACATGGTCGGGCATAAACTGGGCGAGTTCGCCCCTACCCGCCTCTATCGCGGTCATTCAGGCAACCGGATAAACTGATAACCCATGTGAGCACGCAAGAAGATCGCCGCAGACCAGCGCAAGGAAGCCATGCAAAGCGCGGCCATTGCCAAACTGCGCAACGTCCGTACCAGCCTGCGGCGCATGCGTCAGGTCATGGACATGATCCGTGGCGAAGAGGTCGGAAAAGCGCTGGACATCCTGCGCTTCAGCACGCGTCACAGCAGCCGCGATGTCGAAAAGTTGCTGCGCTCGGCGATCGCCAACTGGGAGGCCAAGAACCAAGGTCGACGCGCCGACGAGGCCGGCCTGATCGTGCGTTCGGTCCAGGTGGACGAAGCCCGAAGCCTCAAGCGCATGCTCCCTGCTCCGCAGGGCAGGGCTTATCGCCAGCGCAAGCGCAGTAATCACGTAACACTGATCGTGGACAGCGCCGCCAGCTGAACCCGAGGAAAGCACTCACATGGGACAGAAAGCACATCCTATCGGACAACGCCTCGGCTTCATCAAAGGCTGGGATAGCAATTGGTACGGCGGCTCGGACTACCGCGAGAAACTCGCCGAGGACGACCAGATCCGCAAGTACCTCGATTCACGCCTGAAAAAGGCCAGCGTCAGCAAGATCATCATCGAGCGTACGCTCAAGTTGGTGACCGTTACGATCAATTCGGCCCGGCCCGGTGTGATCATCGGAAAAGGAGGGACCGAAGTGGACAAGTTGAAGGAGGAGTTGAAGAAGCTGACCGGCAAGGACGTCCAGATCAACATCTTCGAGATCAAGCGTCCTGAACTGGATGCCAAATTGGTGGCCGATAGCATCGCGCGGCAGCTCGAGGGGCGCATCAGCTTCCGCCGCGCCATGAAAATGGCCGTGGCCAGTACGATGCGCATGGGTGCCGAAGGCATCAAGCTGCAGGTCAGCGGTCGCGTGAACGGAGCCGAGATCGCACGTACGGAAAGCTATCGGGATGGTCGTGTTCCCTTGCATACCCTCCGCGCCGATATCGACTTCGCCATTTCCGAAGCGCACACCAAGATGGGTCGGATCGGCGTCAAGTGCTGGATCTGCCGGGGCGAGGTTTTCGGCAAGCGCGACCTGAGCCCCAATGTTGGACAGAACAAGGGACCCAAGGCCCCCCGTGGCGGTGATCGTCGCCCTGGTGGACGCCGAGGCCCCCGTAACCCGAAAGCCTGATAAGCCATGCTGCAACCGAAACGTTCCCGTCGTCGCAACATGCACAAAGGCCGCATGAAGGGCATGGCCCAACGCGGTCACCGTGTCACCATGGGCACCTTCGGTCTGAAGGCCATGGAGAGCGTCTGGCTCACCAGTCGCCAGATCGAAGCCGCCCGTGTGGCCCTCACGCGTCACATGAAGCGTGAAGGTCAGGTTTGGATCAAGGTGTTCCCGGACAAGCCTGTCACCAGCAAACCCGCCGAGGTTCGGATGGGTAAGGGAAAAGGTGCCCTGGACCATTGGGTGGCCGTGACCCATGCCGGTCGCATCATCTTCGAGGTGGATGGCGTATCCCAAGAAACAGCCAAGGAGGCCTTGCGACTGGCGGCCCAAAAACTTCCGATCCCCACCAAGTTCGTGACCCGTGAGGACCACGATGGCAAATAAGGCGAACGAACGATGAAAAAGAAAGGGACAGAATTGAAGGACCTCACGGTCCAGGAACTGCAGGATAAACTGCAGGACGAGCGCAGTTCGTTGCGCAAGCTTCGCTTCGATCACGCGGTCTCCCCGGTGGAGAACCCGATGCTGATCGGTGCAAGGCGCCGGGAGGTGGCACGTGTGCTCACCGAGTTGCGCCATCGTGAATTGAACGAGAACAAGCAATAAGACACGGACCCCATGGACCGCAACCTCAGGAAGGAAAGGATCGGGATCGTAACCAGCGACAAGATGAACAAGAGCATCGTCGTGTCGGTGGAGCGCCGGATGAAGCATCCCAAATACGGGAAGTTCGTGAAACGTACCAGCAAGTTCATGGCCCATGATGAGAAGCAGGAGGCCCATTTGGGCGATACGGTCCGCATCATGGAGACCAAGCCCATCAGCAAGAACAAATGCTGGCGCATGGTCGAGGTCTTGGAACGTGCCAAATAAGGATTAGGAACCATGATCCAACAGGAATCCAGGCTGAACGTAGCCGACAACAGTGGCGCCAAAGAGGTGCTCTGCATCCGTGTGCTTGGGGGCAGTGGGCGCAGGTACGCACGCATCGGTGATACCATCGTGGTAAGCGTGAAGAACGCCATGCCCAACGGTAACGCGAAGAAGGGTTCGGTAAGCAAGGCTGTTGTCGTGCGTACGCGGAAAGAGGTGCGCCGGAAGGATGGCAGTTACATCCGGTTCGACGACAATGCCGTCGTGCTGCTGGATGCCCAAGGTGAAATGCAAGGCACACGCATCTTCGGCCCGGTCGCCAAGGAACTTCGCGAGAAGAAGTTCATGAAGATCATCTCCCTGGCCCCTGAAGTGCTCTGATCGACCAGAAATCATGCAGAAGAAAACGCATATTCGAAAGGGCGACATGGTCCAGGTGATCGCCGGTGAGGACCGCGGCAAACAAGGGCGTGTCCTCGAGGTTGCCCGTGAGCGCATGACCGCGATCGTGGAGGGCCTCAACGTTCATAAGAAGCATTCCAAGCCGACCACTGCGAACCCGCAGGGTGGTATCATCGATAAGGAAGGCCCCATCCACTTGAGCAATTTGATGCTCATCGACCCCAAGAGCGGCGATCCCACGCGCGTGGGCCGCAGGGCGGAAAAGGATGGAAAGCTCGTCCGTTTCAGTAAACGCACCGGAGAGGTGATCAAGTCATGAGCACGAACAGCCCCAGGCTCAAGGCCAAATACCGGGAGGAGATCCTTCCCAACCTGATGAAGGAGTTCAAGTACTCCAGCACCATGCAGGTCCCCCGTCTCCAGAAGATCTGCTTGAACCAGGGTCTCGGTGAGGCGGTAGGGGACAAGAAGATCGTGGACCAGGCGGTCGAGGAAATGACCCTGATCAGCGGTCAACGCGCGGTCCCGACGATCTCCAAAAAGGACGTGAGCAATTTCAAACTGCGAAAGGGAATGCCTATCGGTGCCCGTGTCACGCTGCGCGGCGATATGATGTACGAATTCCTGGACCGTTTGATCGCCGTTTCGCTTCCCCGCACCCGCGATTTCCGCGGAGTTCCTGCCAAAGGCTTCGATGGACGGGGCAACTTCACCATGGGTGTGAAGGAACAGATCATCTTCCCGGAGATCGACATCGACAAGGTGAGCAAGATCCGCGGTATGGACATCACCTTCGTCACCTCGGGACGGACCAACGAGGAAGCCAAAGCCCTGCTGAGGGAGTTCGGCTTCCCCTTCGCTGACAAGAACAACGACTGACGCACCAGAGAAATGGCCAAGGAAAGCATGAAAGCACGGGAGCGCAAGCGCGCTCGAATGGTGGAGAAGTACGCTGCCAAGCGCGCTGCATTGAAAGCCGCTGGCGAGTGGGACAAGCTCCAGCAGCTCCCAGCCAATTCCAGCGCGGTGCGCAAGCACAACCGATGCTCCATCACCGGGCGTCCCAAAGGCTACGTCCGGATCTTCGGTATTTCCAGGAACATGCTGCGGGAAATGGCCCTGGAGGGCAAGATCCCGGGTGTAACGAAGGCCAGCTGGTGAACCTCGACCAATAACCGACCATGACCACCGATCCAATCGCCGATTACCTGACCCGCCTTCGGAACGCCATCATGGCGAACAAGAAGGTGGTCGAAGTGCCCGCTTCCGGCATCAAGCAGGGTATCACCCGTATCCTCTTTGACAAGGGCTACATCCTTAGCTACAAGTTCGTGGAGGACGAGAAGCAGGGCACGATCAAGATCGCGCTCAAATACCATCCCCAGACCCGGCAAAGCGCCATCCGGGAGCTCACCCGGGTAAGTCGCCCTGGTCTGCGGAAGTATGCTCATGCCACGGACCTGCCCCGCGTCCTCAACGGACTTGGGGTCGCCATCATCAGCACAAGCAAAGGCGTCATAACCGACAAGGAAGCGCGTCAGCTCGGGGTCGGTGGAGAGGTCATCTGTTACGTAAGCTGATCCAAGACCCAGGAAACGATGTCACGTATAGGAAAAGCACCCATCGAGATCCCCAAGGGCGTGGAGATCACCATCTCCGACAAGAGCCTGGTGACCGTGAAGGGGCCGAAAGGCTCCCTGGAACAGCAGATCGATCCGGCGATCAAAGTGTCGCAGAACGACGGCAACATCTCCCTTGAACGGGCCAGCGACGCCAAACCTCATCGGGCCAAACATGGGCTCTATCGCGCGTTGGTAGCGAATATGGTCCAAGGCGTCAGCGAGGGTTTTGTGATCGAACAGGAATTGGTCGGTGTGGGTTTCCGCGCCACCACGAAAGGGCAGCAACTGCAGTTGGCCCTCGGGTACAGCCACCAAATCACGTTCGAGCTTCCCAAGGAGGTCCAAGTGACCGCCACTCAGGAAAAAGGCAAGCCTCCAGTGGTCCGGCTCGAAAGCCATGACAAGCAGCTGATCGGGCAGGTCGCAGCCAAGATCCGTTCGCTACGCAAGCCCGAACCATACAAGGGTAAAGGTGTGCGCTTCGTGGGTGAAACGATCCGCCGCAAGGCTGGTAAGGCCGCTGGCAAATAAGCAGATCAACCATGGGAGCAAGCAGTAATATCAGGAGAGGCAAGATCCGGCAGCGGGTCCGCCAGAAGGTCAAGGGCAGTTCGGCTCGTCCGCGCCTTTCGGTCTTTCGCAGCAACAAGGACATTTACGCCCAGATCATCAACGACGAGGACGGTCGGACCTTGGTCAGTGCCTCGTCCATGAAGGATAAGAAGGCTCACGACGCAGCTGGCATCGCGCAAGCTGAGCATGTCGGGGCAGCCATCGCTGAGAAGGCTAAGTCGGCAGGCATTGAACAGGTCGTCTTCGACCGGAACGGTTACTTGTACCATGGCCGGGTGAAAGCCCTGGCCGAAGCCGCCCGTAAGGCCGGTCTCCAATTCTGAACCACGGACCATGGAAGGAGCGAACGTCAAGAAGGTAAGAAGCAGCGATCTCGAGCTCAAGGACAGGCTCGTGGCGCTGAACCGGGTCACGAAAGTGACCAAAGGAGGACGGACATTCACGTTCTCTGCGATCGTCGTGGTCGGCAATGAGAATGGTGTCGTTGGACATGGACTTGGAAAGGCCAAGGAGGTCCAGGAAGCCATTGCCAAGGGCATCGATGACGCAAAGAAGAACCTCGTGAAGGTCCCGGTGCTGAAGGGAACGATCCCGCACGCCCAGGAGGGCAAGTTCGCGGGTGCCCGGGTTTTCATCAAGCCGGCCGCCCACGGTACCGGGGTGATCGCGGGTGGTGCCATGCGTGCGGTGCTGGAGAGCGTCGGTATCACCGATGTGCTGGCCAAGAGCAAAGGCTCCAGCAACCCGCACAACGTGGTAAAAGCGACCATCGAGGCCTTGATGGAGCTCCGGGACGCCAATGCGGTGTCCCAGATGCGCGGTGTCACTATCGACAAGGTGTTCCACGGTTGATCCAGATCATTGAAGAGATCATGAGCAAACTGATCATTACGCAGACGCGCAGCCAGATCAAGTGCCCCAAGCGCCAGCAGGATACCTTGAAGGCGCTGGGCTTGGGTCGTATCGGAAAGCGCAATGAACTGAATGACACGCCGCAGATCCGTGGCATGGTGAGGAAAGTGGACCACCTGGTCCGAGTGGAGGAACAGGCCTGAACGAATCAGACGAACGGAAACTATGGACCTTACGAATCTGAAGCCCGCCAAGGGGGCGACCAAAAAAAGGAAACGCATCGGCCGCGGCGAAGGCAGCGGACGTGGTGGCACCAGCACCAAGGGCCACAAGGGTGCTCAGAGCCGCAGTGGCTACAGCCGCAAGCGTGGCTTTGAGGGAGGTCAAATGCCCTTGCAGCGTCGCCTGCCGAAGTTCGGTTTCACCAACCCCACCCGGGTGGAATACAAGGGCATCAACCTCGATGCGCTCCAGGCCCTCGCTGAGTCGCGCAAGTTGAAAGCCATTGACCCGGAAGTGCTTCGTGCGAACGGCCTGATCGGAAAGAACGACCTGGTAAAAGTGCTTGGCCGCGGTGAACTGAAGGGTGCCCTCGAAGTGAAGGCCCATGGCTTCAGCAAGACCGCCAAGGCGGCCATCGAAGCACAAGGAGGAAAGACCGAGACGATCGAAAGAACGGCATGAAGAACCTGATCGATACGATCAAGAACATCTGGCGCATTGAGGAGTTGCGCACGCGGATCCTCATTACGCTCGGACTATTGCTGGTCTTCCGCATCGGCAGCTACATCGTGCTGCCCGGGGTTGATTCAGCGAAGATGGCCGCATCAGCCGCCTCCGGAGGTGGAGGCATCGCGGACATCCTGTCCATCTTCACGGGTGGGGCGTTCACCCGGGCCTCCATCTTCGCCTTGGGTATCATGCCCTATATCTCTGCCAGCATCATCATGCAGCTGATGGGTATCGCAGTTCCAGCAGTTCAGAAGATGCAACGCGAGGAAAGCGGACGCCGTCGCATCAACCAGTGGACACGTTACCTGACCATCCTGATCTGTGTGTTCCAAGCCCCCGGATACCTCTATACCGCCGTTGATCCCGACGCCCGGCCGGACAGCCAGTTCTGGATGTTCACCAGCGTGATGATCCTGACCTGTTCCTGCCTGTTCGTGATGTGGCTCGGTGAACGCATCACTGAACGTGGTCTTGGGAACGGGATCTCCTTGCTCATCATGATCGGCATCATCGCCGTGCTGCCTCAGTCATTCGCACAGGAAGTAGTGGGCCGCATGGGCCCTGGTGGTGGCGGTCTCGTGCTGCTTTTGGTCGAAGTGGTGATCTGGTTGCTGATCATCGCGGGTTGCATCCTGTTGGTCCAGGGTACCCGCAGGATCCCTGTCCAGTTCGCCAAACGCGTGCAAGGGAACAAGCAGTTCGGTGGTGTGAGGAACTACATCCCCCTGAAGGTCAATGCGGCCGGTGTGATGCCGATCATCTTCGCCCAGGCCATCGTGCTCATTCCCATGTATGTGGCACAAGCCTTCGAAGAACCACCCGCCTGGTTGATCAATGTGGCGAACGCACAGGGTGCGTTCTACAATTTCAGCCTGTTCCTTATGGTCGTGTTGTTCACCTATTTCTACACGGCCATCACAGTGAATCCTGTACAGTTGGCCGATGACATGAAACGGAACGGGGGCTTCATCCCGGGCATCAAGCCGGGTAAGCACACGGCGGACCACATCGACGAGCTCCTGAGCCGGATCACCCTGCCGGGTGCTGTGTTCCTGGGGATCGTAGCCATCCTGCCGGCCTTCGCCCAGATGTTCGGCATCAAGCAGGGCTTTGCGCAGTTCTTTGGTGGCACCTCGCTGCTGATCATGGTCGGGGTGCTCCTCGATACGCTTCAGCAGATCGAGAGCCACTTGTTGATGAGGCATTACGACGGTCTGATGCGTTCAGGCCGGATAAAGGGAAGAGCGGGAGGAGCGGCCTTCGGGCTCGCCGGATAGGTCATGGCACGGACCGTGAACCATCTGAGCGACGCGGAGATCGCATTGGTGAAGGAAAGTTCTTTGCTTGTTGGTAGGACCTTGGCCGAAGTGGCCAGGCACATCCGGCCCGGGGTGAGCACCTTGGAGCTGGATACGATCGCCGAATCCTTTATCAGGGATCATGGCGGCGTGCCTGCCTTCAAAGGCTACAATGGCTTCGCCGGTTCGCTGTGCACCTCGGTCAATGACCAGGTGGTGCACGGCATCCCGAACGAGGTTCCACTCCCCGAAGGAAGCATTGTGAGCGTGGATTGCGGGGTGAAGATGAACGGCTTCCACGGCGACAGCGCCTACACCTTCGTCATCGGGGAGGTACCCGAGGAGGTGAGGATGCTGTTGCGCACCACGCAGGAGTGTCTGATACTGGGCATCGCACAGGCGGTGGATGGCAACCGTATCGGCGACATCGGCCATGCTGTTCAACAGCACGCGGAAGCCCACGGTTACGGAGTGGTACGCGAGTTGGTCGGACACGGGATCGGCCGCGAACTGCATGAAGCCCCGGAGGTGCCTAACTACGGTCGGCGCGGGCACGGTATCCGCTTGCGCGAGGGCATGGCCCTGGCGATCGAGCCGATGGTGAACCTGGGCACGCGAGAAGTGCGTCAGTTGGATGACGGATGGACGATCATCACCCACGACGGGCGACCCAGCGCCCACTTCGAGCACACGGTGGCCGTCCGCAAGGAACGCGCAGAGGTCCTATCCACCTTCAGCTACATCGAGGATGTGCTGAAGGAGCGGAACATGTGGTATGCAGGGATGAAGGAGGAGGTGAACAACGATTGAACAAAGAGAAAGGAGGAAGGGATAATGAGCAAGACAGGGAACATCGAGCAGGACGGCGTCATCAAAGAGGCGCTGAGCAATGCCATGTTCCGCGTTGAACTGGAGAACGGGCACGTGATCACGGCCCACATCTCCGGAAAGATGCGCATGCACTACATCCGTATCCTTCCTGGCGACAAGGTCAAGGTGGAAATGAGCCCCTACGACCTTTCCAAAGGCAGGATCACCTTCCGATACAAGAGCTAAGCACCAGGAACGATGAAGGTCAGGGCATCATTGAAGAAGCGTTCGACGGATTGCAAGATCGTCCGTCGTAAAGGACGCCTCTACATCATCAACAAGAAGAACCCCAAGTTCAAACAGCGTCAAGGCTGATAACCGTATAGGACATGGCACGTATCGCAGGCATAGACCTACCGAAGCACAAGCGGGGCTGTATCGGCCTCACCTACATCTACGGCATCGGCCGCAGCATGGCCCTGGAGATCCTGGAACAGGTGAACGTGGACCCGGATAAGAAGGTGGAGGACTGGAACGATGATGAGCAGGCCAGCATCCGCCAGTACATCGTGGACCATGTGAAGGTCGAAGGTGCAGCGCGCTCCGAGGTACAGCTGAACATCAAGCGTTTGATGGACATCGGCTGCTACCGCGGTCTGCGCCATCGCAACGGGCTTCCTGTGCGGGGGCAGCGGACACGGACCAATGCGCGCACCCGGAAAGGCAAGCGCAAGACCGTGGCCAATAAGAAGAAAGCAACGAAGTGATCATCGGGTAACGAGACCCTTCAATAGTCAAGTACAATGGCAAAGCAGGACCAACGGGCCGGCGGCAAGAAAAAGAAGAAGAACGTGGTGGTCGAAGCCTACGGGCAGGCACACATCCACGCCACCTTCAACAACCTGATCATAAGCCTGACCAACAACAAGGGCGAAGTGATCAGCTGGTCGTCCAGCGGAAAGCATGGCTTCCGCGGCAGCAAAAAAAATACCCCTTACGCCGGTCAGGTCAGCGCCGAAGAGGCTGCGCGCGAAGCGCACGAATTGGGCCTGCGCAAGGTGAAGGTGTTCGTGCGCGGTCCCGGAAGTGGACGTGAAAGCGCCATCCGTGCCCTGCACAACAGCGGTGTCGAGGTCACGGAGATCGTAGATATCACTCCCATGCCGCATAACGGTTGCCGGCCGCCGAAGAAGCGCCGCGTCTGATCCCCAGAAGAAGAAAGCATCATGGCACGTTACAGAGGACCCAAGACCAAGATCGCCCGGAAGTTCAAGGAGCCGATCTACGGGGAGGACAAGTGGATGGAGCGCAAGCCCTACGGGCCCGGCCAGCACGGCCCCAACAAGCGCCGCCGCAAAGAGAGCGAATACGCCCTGCAGCTTCGTGAGAAGCAGAAGGCCAAGTACACGTATGGCATCCTCGAGCGTCAGTTCGAGAAGATGTTCCATACGGCCGCCAGCAAGAAGGGCATCACCGGCGAGATGCTCCTGCAACTCTGTGAAGCCCGTTTGGACAACACGGTGTTCCGCCTGGGTATCGCCACCACCCGGCGCGCGGCCCGGCAGTTGGTGACCCACGGTCATGTCACTGTGAACAAGCAGGTCGTGAACGTACCGAGCTATTCCCTTCGTCCTGGTGACGTGGTGGCTGTGCGCGAACGGAGCCGTGCCCTGGAGGTCATCACCAACAGCGTAGGCAGCTCCCATCAGCGTTGGGACTGGCTCGACTGGGATCCCGCTGCACTGTCCGGCAAGGTCATCGCCCTGCCTGAGCGTGCCCAGATCCCGGAGACCATCCGCGAGCAGCTCATCGTGGAATTGTATTCGAAGTAAGAACCCAAACCGAACGGACATACCATGCCCATCCTTGAATTTCAGCGACCTGACAAGGTCGTGATGTTAGAAAGTGACGACAAGCACGGCACCTTCGAGTTCCGTCCGTTGGAGCCCGGCTACGGCATCACCATCGGCAACGCCCTACGCCGCATCCTGCTCTCCAGCCTGGAAGGCCATGCCATCACCGCCGTCCGCATCGACGGGGTGGAGCATGAGTTCAGTACCATCAAGGGCGTCATCGAGGATGTCACCGAGATCGTCCTGAACCTGAAGCAAGTGCGCTTCCGTCGGCAGCTCGATGATGTGAGCACCGAAAAGGTCTCCTTCACCATCAGCGGCAAGGACGCCTTCACGGCCGGTGACATCGGCAAGCACACCACCGGCTTCCAGGTCCTGAACCCGGAACTGGTGATCTGCAGCATGGAGGGCAACGTCAAGCTCACCGTGGAATTGACCATCGGCAAGGGCCGCGGCTATGTTCCCGCCGAGGAGAACAAGGTCGAAGGCGCACCCATCGGCACCATTTTCATCGACTCCGTGTTCACGCCGATCAAGAACGTGAAGTACACCGTGGAGAACACGCGTGTGGAGCAGAAGACGGACTATGAGAAGCTGACCATCGACCTGCTCACAGACGGCTCCATCGACCCGAAGAACGCCCTGCAGGAAGCCGCCAAGATCCTGATCCACCACTTCATGCTGTTCAGCGATGAGCGCATCAGCCTGGAGTTGGAAGAGCGCGTGGAGGAAGAGGAGTTCGACGAGACCAGCCTGCACATGCGTCAGCTGCTCAAGACCAAGCTGGTGGACATGGACCTGAGCGTCCGTGCCCTCAACTGCTTGAAGGCCGCCGACATCGAGAGCCTGGGCGACCTGGTCTCCTACAACAAGAACGACCTGTTGAAGTTCCGCAACTTCGGCAAGAAGAGCCTGACCGAACTGGAGGACCTGGTGGAGAACAAGGGCCTGAGCTTCGGCATGAACGTGAGCAAATACAAGCTCGACAAAGAGTAAGGGTACACGGATGGATCGCTGATCCGCCCCAACGCATACCACGATGAGACACGGTAACAAGAACAACAACCTGAGCCGGAAAACGGGGCACCGCCACGCCCTGCTCAGCAACATGGCCTGCTCACTGATCGAGCACAAGCGCATCAACACCACGCTGGCCAAGGCCAAAGTGTTGCGGCGTTACGTGGAACCGCTGATCACGCGCAGCCGGACGGACGACATGCACAACCGCCGTGTCGTGTTCAGCTACCTGCAGAGCAAGACCGCCACGGCCGAGCTGTTCCGCGAGGTGGCCCCGAAGCTGGGCGACCG
>JAGQVN010000027.1 GCA_020437905.1 Flavobacteriales bacterium | reverse complement strand
GTTCATCATCGCGACCTGGGGCTATGTCGGCCTGTTCTGGGTGGATGGGTTGACGTGCATGGCCGCCGCCTCGATCCTGCTCTTCGCACTGGTGCGGAAGGCGGCTGTCACTGATGGAAGCAAGCAAGTTGGGACCAAGGGGCGATCACCCTATTCGGACCGGCCCTATCTGTTCTTCTTGCTGACGGTGGTCTTCATCAGCATTCCCTTCCTGCAATACTTCAGCACGGTCCCCCTGTTCTACGCCGAGGTGCACGAGCTGAGCGAGCAATGGATCGGTATCCTGTTGGGAGCGAACGGCCTGCTGATCTTTCTGATGGAGATGCCCCTGATCAAGTATTGCGAGGACAGGAAGTTCAGCCGTACGGGGATCCTCGTGTTCAGCGTGTTGTTGATCGCCCTGAGCTTCGCTGTGTTGAACCTGTTCCCAATTGTTGCCTTTCTCTGGATCGGCATGGTGTTCATGACGTTCGGAGAGATGTTGAACTTCCCCTTCATGAACCGCTTTGCTTACGACCGTTCGGACCAGGGGCCTCCCGGGGCATACATGGCGCTATTCACGATATCCTGGAGCGTGGCCCACATTATCGGCCATACGCTGGGACTGAACCTGATCGACCGCTTCGGTTACTCGAGCACGTGGTGGCTGTTCACCGGCATGTTGGTGCTGGCCATGGTCATGCTGGTCGTATTGGAGCGCATGTTGAAAAGGGAAGAGGAGAGGGGCTGACCGGCACCTGGTACGCACGACTGGAGCCAAGCGACCAACTCTCCAGATCGACAGGGATGGTCGAGCCACCACCGTTCCGCGAGCAAGCCAATCACCTGGATCTCGTTCCGCCTGACCGACTTCCCCCGGATGATCCGGAGGAGCGGGAAGGTGAGGACGTTCGGCTGGAAGGTGCCGAACGCGAAGGGCTGGAGGATGGGCGCCCATAGCTTCCACCTCGTGAGCCACCGCTGCGGTTCCATCCGCTCCGGTGCATATCCACGGCGCGGTCCATGCTGGGGCGAGTGGTACCTGGCCGCGAGGTGCTTGGTCGTGTTGAAGGTTGGGTCGAAGGTCGGGTCGGTGCGGTCCGTGTCCCATCGCTCGGTCGTGTCGCGGGGTCCATATTCGTGCGTTCCCGCGTAGTGTTCGTAGTGCTCGGCCTGTCCGAGGTTGAGGGGCGCGTGGTCGTGCGTTCCTGGGTCGTTCCGCCTTCGTTCATTACGGGTCGCTCGGTGGTGCGACCGGTCTCTGCTGGTCGATCGAAACGCGTGCCTTCCGAGGTCAGAGGGGCGCTCCGTTCCCTGCCTACTTCCTGGGCCAGGGTAGGGAATTTTTCATTGTTGGTCCGCAGGAAGGTGGCTTGGTCCACGGGCTTGGTCGGGTTCTGGCGATTGAACTCCATGCGTTCTGCCTCCAGCTTACCGAACTCGCGCACGGCTTCGATCTGTCGGGGGTTGTCGGTGCTCAGGTCGGCAGGCAATGCGGCTGCGTTCTCCCTCCGCCACGTCTCGGTGCTGGAACGGATGCTTCCCAGGCTGTTGCGGTGACCGTAGTAATGGTTGATGTAGTGGCAGGAAAGACCGGGATAGTAGTAATGGTTCCACGGGTTGCCCCAGTACCAATTCATGTAATAGAAGCTTGGAAGGCCCCAGTAGCCCCAGCCACCGCCCCAGCTGACACCCCAGCCGGCGCCCCAGCCGAAGTAGAAGCCCCAATCGTACCACCAGGGGTAGGGACGCCACCGCGGGAAGGCATACCAGCGCGGATAGCCGAACCAGTAGGGGTAGGGCTCATAGTAGTGATGCTCCACGATCCGTTCGGTATTGGCAGGATCCTCGACCTGCTCCCGGAGGGCTTTCGCCTCCGCTTCGGTGTAGTACACATCGTCAGGCACCTGCTCTTTTTCAAAGGCCTCGGCGCTCTTCTTGAATTGCTCGCGAGCCTCCGGATCGTTGTCCATACGCTCTTTCCATGCCGCCAATTCCTCGGCGGTCTCCTGCTCCACGACTTGGTTCAGGCTGTCAGCGATCAGGATGGTGCCCTCGGGGTCGCGGCGGTACATATCGCCGACCGTCACGGTGAGGTCCATGCGTTCGGTCATGATGGAAAGGACCTCAGGGTGGTCCAGCAAGCCCATCAACGCCTTTTGGGTGCTCTGGGGG
>JAGQVN010000277.1 GCA_020437905.1 Flavobacteriales bacterium | reverse complement strand
GCATGGAGTTCGGTCCCCGGGCTTTGGGAGCGCGAAGCATCCTGGGTGATCCGCGCTCCCCGGAAATGCAGAAGAAACTGAACCTGAAGATCAAGTACCGGGAGAGCTTCAGACCCTTCGCTCCTTCTGTGCTGGCGGAAGAAGCCGCCACCTACTTCGATCTGGAAGGCACCTCACCGTACATGCTGCTCGTTCGGCCCGTCAAAGCGGCACATCGCAAGCCCCTGCCGGCCGACTACCAGTCGCTTGGGGTGAGGGAAAAACTCTACTTCGAGCGATCCAGCATGCCCGCCATCACCCACGTCGATTTCAGTGCCCGGGTACAGACCGTTCATCAGGGAACGAACCCCCGATACCACCGGCTCATAACCGCGTTCAAGGCACTGACCGGCATAGGCATGTTGGTGAACACCAGCTTCAACGTGCGTGGAGAACCGATCGTATGCACCGCTGAGGATGCCTATCGATGCTTCATGCGCACCGAAATGGACTACCTGGTCGTTGGGGACAACCTGTTCAACAAGACCGAACAGCCTGCGTGGGAACGAACGGACGACTGGAAAGAGGAGTTCGTCCTGGATTGAACGCGGTGAAGCGCGTCGGCTACGGCCTGTTCCTCGTTGCGTTCACCTTGCTGGTGGCTGAGCTGCTGCTGCGAACCACGGATCCCTTCGGCATTCGCATTAGAGGCGACCGCATCACCCTTGATGCCAAGGTGGTCCACACGTTCAGGAACGAACAGCTGCCCGATGTGGACTCGCTTGTTCACCTCGGTCGCAATGCCATCGGTTTCCGTGGACCGGACCCACCCGCGGACCTGTCCACCCGTCTTTCCATCGTGGCCGTGGGTGGCAGTACCACGGAGTGCATGTACCTGAGCGATGGACAGGATTGGCCCTCCCTGCTTGCCAAGCTGCTCGCCGCGGACATGCCTCAGGTATGGGTGAACAATGCGGGTCTCGATGGGCATTCCACGTTCGGCCACCGCATCCTGTTGGAGGACCACATACTCCCCTTGAAGCCGGATGTGGTGCTGCTGTTGGTGGGAGCCAATGAGCTCGGTCGAAGGGACATCGGCAGGTTCGATCGCTACCAACTGCGCGATCGCTCCATTCGCGGCATCTTTGGCGAAATGGAGCTGGTGCACAGCTTCCAGGCCTGGCGCATGGCCCGTGCGGCAAAGGAACAAGGCGTTGGGCACGGCTCCATCTCACTGAACGTGGATGCCCCGCGCAGGGAGATCCCACACGAGCAGCTTGTTCTAGAGCTGGATGCCGAACGTCCGTTGGTAGAAGCCTACAAGGAACGATTGACCGGACTGGTCAAACTGATCCAAGCGAATGGCAGCCTGCCGGTCCTGATGACCCAACCCTCCTTGTTCACGGCCGCGTTCGATCCCGTTACCGGCGTGGACCTGTCCCGCTATCCCTGGCAGGAGCACTCGAACGGAGCAGCCCTTGCGGCCAAACTGGCCATGTACAACGAAAGCACACTCCAAGTGGGACGGGAGCTCCAGCTACCCGTCATCGACCTTGCCGCGACCATGAAGGTGTCCTCACGGGAATTCTACGATGCCTTCCATTTCACCAGAACGGGGAGCAGGGTCGTTTCCGCTTTGGTGGCCGAGGGCCTTCGCCCCTACCTTGCGGACCTGTTGGATTGACCTTAGTTCGAGCCGGATCATGGACCTTTTGAAAGACTTGTGGGGCTTCCTTTGGAGCCGAAAAAAGTGGTGGTTGGCACCCGTGATCATCGTACTCCTGCTGTTGGGTGTTCTGCTTGTGATCGGGGGTGGCAGCGCAGTGGCACCGTTCATCTATACCCTGTTCTGATCATGGAGGCCAAAGGGCGGGAAAAGGAGACCATGCTCGCGATCAGCACGGGGATGCTGGTGCTTTACTTCATATTCGACAAACCCTGGATGGTGGTCGTTGCGGCGGTGGCGGGCGGCATTGGGCTGTTGTTCCCGATGCTCGCTCACGTGATCACCAAAGGATGGCTGAAGCTCGCTCAGGCATTGGGTTGGTTCAATGGCCGTGTGTTGCTGAGCCTGGTCTTCTTCGTGGTCCTGACACCCATAGCCTTGCTGCGTCGCATGGGAAAGAGCGACTCGCTGGTCCTTCGTCCGCGCCGCGAAGGTTCCCTTTGGACCGTGCGTGACCACACCTACGTTCCTGAGGACCTGAAGGACCCTTGGTGATCCTTCACGATCGGCGCAGTTCGGGATTGCCCGAGTGCCTGGAAGCATCACGGTCCGTCCTCAGTTGCATTTTCCGGTCCCAGGCCGTCTGCAGGTCCGTTCCGGTCTGTTCGGCCAGACAGAGCACCACGAAGAGCACATCCGACAGCTCCTCGCCGAGATCGACATCCTCCTCTCCCTCCTTGAAGGACTGTTCACCATACCTGCGGGCCATGATCCGCGCCACCTCCCCGACCTCCTCGGCCAGAATGGCGGTATTGGTGAGCTCGTTGAAGTAGCGCACTCCGACGGAGCGGATCCACAGGTCCACCTGTTCCTGCAGTAGACGGACTGGTGTGGATCGACTTGTTTCTGTATTTTCCGGGTCCATGCGACACAAGATCGCGGTATTTCTTGTACACAGTCTGTTGTGTCCGGTGCTGCTCCTCGCAGTTCCTGGTGGGGTCATCGCTCAAGAGCCCGACATGCAGTACGATCGGATCCGTGCGGTGGTCGACGGGCTAAGAGCTCCTCATGAAGCGGTTGCCGTCGAACACCACTTGCGTGGGAAGGCGGATGTCCGCGTATGTCGCGTGGACTTCAATACCCGCAACCTGATGGTCCAGGTGCCTCGGGCGAGCCAGCTGTCCCAGGCCTTGTTCAGTTCCTGGTGTGAGGAGCTGGGCTATCAGCTCAGGTGTTATCACAGGGACCATGAAGATGGGTCGCATCTGCCTTTGTTGAACAACCGGACCTGTGGCGTTGCACCCACCGAACGATGAGGTCCGCGATCGCCATCTCGCTGCTTCTTGCGGCCGGCTCCCACGGCTTCGCTCAATGCACGAACTACACCATTACGGTCGGTGGCGGCATCTTCGACTTTGAGATCGACTGGGAACTGGTGGACGACCAAGGGATCGTCGTGGCCAGCGGTTTCGCACCGACGGTAACGAACGTGTGTCTGCCGGATGGGTGCTATACCATGCTCATGTATGACACGTTCGGTGACGGCTGGAACGGAGCCAGTTATGCGATCCGTGTATTGCCGGCCAATACATTGGTGGCTTCGGGAACGCTTAGTGCGGGAGGGTTCGGCTCCTCTCAGGTGGACCTGGGCGGTGGATGCAGCGGATCCGGCAATTGCGACCTGTACACACTGACCGTCACATCCGGCATATTCCCCACCGAGATCAGCTGGAACCTGATCGGGGGCGCCACGATCGTTGCCACCGGCTTTGCTCCTTCGGCACAGGTGCTGTGCCTGGACACGGGTTGCTATGTGATGCAGTTGTTCGACTCATTCGGCGATGGATGGAACGGAGCGACATGGACCATCACCAGCTCAGGGGGTACCGTCATGGGTACCGGAACACTTGCCGCCGGCTCCATCGGTCAGGCATCGGTCGACCTCGGCTCCACTGTACCCTGTTCCGGGGGCGGGGGTCCTGTCACCGCGAGCGACTGCCCTGATGCCGTGAACGTGTGCACGGATTACAGCTTTCAGATCGACCCGAACGGAGAAGGTGCCTTGTACGAGATACCTCCGCTTGGTTCACTCGGCAACCCGGACTTCATCCCAGGGGATGCCATCCTGTCCCCGTGGGGCTCCGATAATTGGGGATGCCTCAGGAACGATGAGCTGAACAGCACTTGGATGGTGGTGAACATCTGGGGAGGCGGGTCCTTGGAATTCACCTTCGGAGGCTTGGGCACCCAGGCAGGCTTCTATGATTGGATCATGTACCCCTATGGACCGAATGCCTGCAGCAGTATCCTGAACAACCAGGTCGCTCCGATCAGATGCAATTGGAACGGCGTCGCCTTCGGAGGCACGGGCCTTGCAGCAACGCCTCCACCCGGTGGGGATGCCAGCAATTTCGAGCCCCCCTTGAACGTGTTGGCCGGTGAACAATACCTGATCTGTTTCAGCAATTGGAGCAGTGTGACCACTCTTGTCCCTCTGGAATTCGGAGGCACGGCCATCGTCAGCTGCGATGAGGTGGTGCTTCCTCTGGAGCTTATCTCCTTCGATGCCGTGGTGGAACAGCAAAGCATCCGCCTAAGGTGGAGGACGGCCAGCGAACAGGATGTAGCGCGATTCAGGATCCTCAGGTCATCGGATGCGGAACACTGGGAGGAACTCGGCACCCAGGAAGCGGTAGGGAACAGCCATGGCATGTTGGATTATTCCTATCTGGACATGGACCCGCTGTTCGGGCGACAGTATTATCAATTGCTGATGGAGGATCTGGACGGCATCGGGGAACTGTCGGAAATGCGCTGGGTCCATTGGCGGGTCATAGGGGCTATGGTCCACCCGAACCCAGCCACGGACGAGCTATGGGTCCGCACTCGTGGAGGTGCGATCCAGGTACACGACCAAACCGGTCGCACAGTGCCTGTCACGGTCAAGCAAAGCTTGGAGGAAATGATACTGCTCGCGTTCGACCTGATACCTGGCGTGTATTTCGTGACCATCGAACAGGGCGACGACCTGACCTGGCAACGCTTCCTGGTCCGCTGAATCCTACTCCCTGAGCACGCTATCGATCACGATGGTCACCGGTCCATCATTGATCGACCCCACCTTCATGTCGGCCCCGAATTCACCGCTTTGCACAGGCTTTCCGAGCCGTTCACTGAGCAGCTGCTTGGCCCGCAGGTACATGGGAATGGCCTCTTCAGGCCTTGCCGCCTGCATGTAGCTAGGCCGGTTGCCCTTCCTGGTGCTAGCATGCAGGGTGAACTGGCTCACGAGCATGATGCTGCCCCCGGCCTCGATCACATCCTTGTTCATCACGCCACGATCGTCCGGGAAAACCCGCAGCCGGATGAGCTTGCCACACAGCCACTCGAGGTCCTCAACGGCATCCCCATGCGAAATGCCGATGTACACGAGCAGGCCATGACCGATATGCGCTTTCAGCGCCCCTTCGATATGCACCGAGCACTCCAGAACACGTTGTACCACGACCCGCATCCCCTAATAGGCATTGTCCTTGAAGAAGCGCCGGACCCGCCCGAGCTTTTCTGCGTCCGTGCCCCGTTCCATGATGGCATCCCGCCAGGTACCGTACATCGCGTTCGGGAACAATACGAAATAGCGCTCCAAGCTATCCCGCATCGCGGTCACCATGCCCTTGCCGTGCTCCACGCTGCGGTCTTTGAAGCGTTCATCCATGTCCCGAAGCTGATCGCCACAGAGCAGTACGATCTCGTGGGCCTCAGCCACCGCCCGGCGCCTTTCGGTCTTGTCCGATCCACCCTCCTTGCACAACACGTGGTCCTCTTCGGTTTGCGGAAAACCGAGCCTACGGAGGTTGCTCAAGGTGCTCGGACATTCTTCCAAGGACCGGTTGGTGATATAAAAGACGGCACAGCCGATCGAGTCCGCGTAACGCAGGAAGGACACCGCACCAGGTAGCGGATCGGCTTCCTCCATGGCGGACCATTCTGCCCAGTTCTCAGGCGTGTAGGTGCGTCCCAAGGCCACGTTCGTCACCTCGTAGCGGGAATTGTCCAACACCGTCTCGTCCACATCCACGATGACCGCCGGTGGCTTTTGCCTTGGGGCCGACAGGTTCCGATCCAGCTTCAGGCGCGCCAGTGCGTAGGACTGTAAATAGAGGTAGTGTACTTCCGCAGAGGCATACTGGTACAGCACCGCGTCGGCGCTCATGTCTGACAGGACCGTGCCGGCGCCACGCTGCACGGACGCTGCCGCAGGACCTTTGTTCGAGGCACAGGCCACAAGGAACAAGGCACAAAACCCCGTCCAGGTATGGATCATTGTTCTCATCGGTCGTTCGCTCTGTAAGTATCCGCTTCCTCCAGCCCATCGCACATGTCCACGTAGCTACGGTATCGGCTCTCGGCCACCTCACCCTTGGACAGGGCGTTCAGGACCGCACATCCAGGCTCGTTGCGATGCAGGCAATTCGAGAAACGACAGGAGGAACGAAGCACGAACATCTCCGGGAATTGATCCGCGATATGGGCCTTGTCGAGATCGACCAGCCCCAGGCCCTTGATCCCTGGTGTATCGATCACGAAGGTCGGTCCGCGCCCCCTGCCCCGTCCGTTCAACTCGAACATCTCCGCATAGGTTGTCGTGTGTTGACCCTTCTCACTGGCTCGGCTTACGGCTGCGGTGTGCAGGTCCAACTTGGGGTCGATGGCATTCATCAAGGTGCTCTTCCCCACTCCGGAATGACCGGCCAACAAGGTCACCTTTCCCATCAGCAGTTGCTCGACCTCCTTCACACCCACACCCGCCAACGCAGCTGTCCGCAGGCAGGTGTAGCCGGCGTTCCGATATACCGCGATCATTTGCTCAAGCGCTTCCCCTTCCTGGTCGTCGAGGTCGTCCGTCTTATTGAACACGAGCACGGTCGAGATGCCATAGGACTCCGCTGAGACCAGGAATCGATCGATGAAGCCAAAGGATGTCCTGGGTCGCTCGACGGTCACCACCAGCATCGCCTGGTCCAAATTGGCCGCGATCACATGCTTCTGGTGGCTCAGGTTCACGGATCGCCGGACCAGATAGTTCTTCCGATCGCGGACCTCCAGGACCGCGCCCACCCGCTCCTCACCTTCGGCAAGACCCGCCGGCTCGAACTCGACATGGTCGCCCACAGCAATGGGATTGGTGCTCTTGAAGCCCCTGATCCTCAGGTTCCCACGGGCCACGCAATCGTGAAGGCCACCTTGTGCATCACGCACGACATAGCGGCTACCCGTGGATCGCATGACAAGACCTTCTGCCACTTTGCAAAGGAACACACACCGATGCTCAAACCGGCCAGATCGGCCCGCAGCGGCGGTTACCTTTGCTCCATGTCCATCGACGTGAAGGCGGTCACCCGATCGTTCGGTCCCCAAATGGCACTGGATGCGGTCTCGTTCACGATCGGAGCCGGTGAGGTGGTCGGTTTCCTTGGTCCCAATGGCGCAGGAAAGAGCACCATGATGAAAGTGCTCACCTGCTTTCTTCCTCCGACACAGGGTACTGCCAAGGTGTGCGGGTTCGATGTGGAGAAGCAAAGCATGGAAGTACGCCGGCGTGTCGGATATCTCCCGGAGCACAACCCGTTGTACCTGGATGTATATGTCCGTGAATACCTCGAGTTCGTGGCAGGTGTTCATGGCTGCCGGAACAAGGGTGGCCTGGTGAATGAGATGATCGAACGGGTCGGTCTGGGCCCGGAACAGCACAAGCTGATCGGCGCCTTGAGCAAAGGCTACCGGCAGCGTGTGGGACTTGCCCAGGCCATGATCCATGGACCGGAGGTCCTGATCTTGGATGAGCCCACCAGCGGCCTGGACCCCAACCAGCTGGAGGAGATACGCGCGCTGATCCTAAGCATGGGAAAAGAGCGGACGGTCATGCTGAGCACGCATATCATGCAGGAGGTCGAAGCCATCTGCGATCGCGTCATCATCATCGACCGGGGTAGGATCGTGGCCGATGATCGCGTGGACCGGATGCGCAGCTCGATCAGCGCAAGTGCCTCCGTGGAGGTGGAGTTCGACGGACCCGTTGAACGCGAAGCATTAATGAGCATTGCGCATGTGATCCACGCTCAAAGGAACAGATCCGGCACCTGGACCCTGAGCCACCCTGTGGAAAAGGACATCCGCTCAGAAGTGTTCCAATTCGCCGTTGACCGGGGGATCCAGGTCCTGACCCTGCAGAAGACCGATCAGGGCATGGAACAGGTGTTCAAGGAACTGACCCGACCCAGGCGCTCCAAGCCTGAAGCTGGACCTCAGAACTGAAAGGTCACCCCGCCGGTCAGGAAGGCCACATCCATGCCGGCCTCCGCATAGACACCGATGCTCTCCGTGAAGTAATAGCGTACCCCCGCGAACAATGAACCGCGTGGGCTGCTCCCAGCAGCACTGCTCAGACCGTAAACACTTCTGGAAACGTTGTCATCGTACACGGACCTGTCTTTGTAAGACACGACATTGTACCCCAAGCCCACCCCGGCATAGGTATCCAATCGGTCGTTCCCGTGCCAGCTGTTCCAGTGGTAGGTACCCCGGACGCCGAACATGATGTAGGTCCAGCGCTGGTCGTAAGTAAACGTTGGGTTCTCGCTGAAATAGCGCAGTTGCTTGAAGGCAAAATATCCCCCGATACCCAGTACTCCCGGTCCCACCGGAATGTCGGTCCCTCGGTCGTACTGCAGGGAAAGCACCGGAGAAACGGCCGTGTATGAACTGGCCACCGCATAGAACCCGCCAATTCCCAGGCCAAGACCAACGTTGTTGTCCCCTCCCTGGAAGGACTGTCCCGCAGAGTTCAGGGTGAACAGGGCACAGAGTGCAGGGACCAGGATAAAGCGTTTCATGGGTAGGTCGACTTGGTTGGATGGTGCAAATATGCACAGCCCCCCGATGGGAGCTCCCACTGCTTCACACCGACTTTTCCATATCGTTTTCCCAGCTCCTGAGGATCGCCGTTCTTTGCGCCCTCAGATCAAGGAACATGTCCTACCTATTCACCTCGGAATCCGTGAGCGAAGGTCACCCGGACAAGGTGGCCGACCAGATCAGTGATGCGTTGATCGATCATTTCCTGGCCTTTGACCCGAGCAGCAAGGTGGCCTGTGAGACCTTGGTGACAACGGGTCAGGTGATCCTTGCCGGGGAAGTGAAGAGCAAGGCCTATCTCGATGTTCAGGAGATCGCCCGCGAGGTCATCGCCCGTATCGGGTACACGCGCAGCGAATACATGTTCGAGGCCCATAGCTGTGGAGTGCTCAGTGCCATCCACGAACAAAGTCCGGACATCCATCAAGGCGTCGTGCGCAAGCGACCCGAGGACCAAGGTGCCGGGGACCAGGGCATGATGTTCGGATACGCCTGTCGCGAGACGGACAACTACATGCCCCTGGCATTGGACCTGAGCCATCTTCTCCTGAAGGAGCTGGCGGCCATCCGCAGGGAAGGGAAGGAAATGACCTACCTCCGTCCCGATGCCAAGAGCCAGGTGACGATCGAATATGATGACGACAATGCTCCCTTGGGCATCGACGCCATTGTGATCAGTACCCAGCACGATGATTTTGTGCAGCCCAAGGATGGGACCCGGTCAGCCAAACAAAAGGCGGACGATGCCATGTTGGACCGGATCCAACGTGATGTGATCGGCATCCTCATTCCGCGGGTCAAAAAGCAGCTCCCTCCCCGGGTACAGAAGCTGTTCAGGAAGGATACTACCTACCATATCAACCCTACCGGCACCTTCGTGATCGGAGGGCCGCATGGCGATACCGGGCTCACGGGGCGGAAGATCATTGTGGACACGTACGGTGGTCGCGGTGCGCATGGTGGAGGTGCCTTCAGTGGCAAGGACCCCAGCAAGGTGGATCGGAGCGCCGCCTATGCCACCCGCCACATCGCCAAGCACCTGGTCGCTGCTGGTGTATGCGACGAATGCCTGGTCCAGGTGGCCTATGCCATCGGGGTTGCCCGGCCTGTCGGTCTGTACGTGAACACATACGGCACCTCAAAGGTGAACGTGAGCGACGGTGAGATCGCACGTCGGATCGGTGGCATGAAGGAGTTCGACATGCGACCCTACTTCATTGAGCAGCGCTTCGCCCTGCGGACACCCATCTACAGCGAAACAGCCGCCTATGGGCACATGGGACGACACCCCCGGACGATCACCAAGACCTTCTCGAACGCCGGACAGAAGGCAAAAGTGAAGGTGAAATTGTTCCCTTGGGAGGAACTGAACGCGGTGACCCAGGTCAAAAAGGCCTTCGGGCTCCTTTGAACGGTCTTTCCGACCGTTCCAGAGGACTTTGGTGGGATCCATGCGACTGCGTACATTTGCAGCCCATTTTCTGAAAAGTCATGTACGCCATCGTTGATATCGCCGGCCAGCAATACAAGGTCGAAAAGGACCGCAAGGTCAAGGTGCATCGCCTCGACCTCGAGGAGGGGAAACACGTGGAGCTGGACCGGGTGTTGCTGGTGAGCGACGGGAAGACCGTCAACGTGGGCACTCCGGTGGTGGATGGCGCACGCATCGCCGCGAAGGTCCTGACCCATTCCAAAGGGGATAAGGTCCTGGTCTTCCATAAGAAGCGCCGGAAAGGCTATCAGAAGCTGAACGGCCATCGTCAGGCCCTCACCGAGCTTTGGATCGAAGCCATCCTCGGCAAGGGTGAAAAGTTCGATGCCAGCAAGAGCTCTGCCCCGAAGGCATCCGCCAGAGTGGAAGCCCCGGCCAAGAAGAAGGTCTTAAAGGAGGCAGTAGGGACAACGAAGGCAACTCCGAAGAAAGCGGCCAAAAAAGCCGCACCGAAGAAAGCCGCCAAGAAAGCCGCACCGAAAAAGGCTGCGGCCAAGAAAGACAAGAAGTGATCCTGAAGGGCAGGAAACACGACGAGCAATTCCGAAGTAGCCATGGCACATAAGAAAGGAGCAGGTAGTACCGACAACGGCCGCGAGTCACACAGTAAACGACTGGGGGTCAAGATCTACGGAGGTCAGTCGGTCGTCGCCGGGAACATCATCGTGCGTCAGCGCGGGACCCGTCACCACCCAGGCATGAACGTGGGGATCGGTGTCGATCACACACTGTATGCATTGAAGGACGGTATCGTTGAGTTCCGCACCCGTCGCGGGTCCAGGAGCTATGTGAACGTGCTCACCGCACCGGCAGCGGTCGCTACGGTGGCGACCGCCAGAAAGACCGCCAAAAAGGTCGAACCGAAGGCCGATGATCTGCGCAAGATCGAAGGTATCGGACCGAAGATCGCGGAACTCTTCCAGGCTGCCGGGCTGATCAGCTTCGCTGATGTGGCCGGTGCGGACCCGGAGCGCCTCAAGGAGATCCTCAACGAAGCAGGTCCCCATTTTGCCTCTCATGATCCGGGCACGTGGCCCAAGCAAGCCGCTTTGGCCGCTGCCGGGAAATGGGACGAGCTCAAGGCCTTGCAAGACGAACTGCAGGGTGGAAAGTGAGCCCAGGCAGCCACCGACAGGACCCAAAGCCCTCCGCACGGAGGGCTTTGTTCATTTGAGCCGCCCCAGACCCTGGCTAAATTCGCATCCCATTCCATCGTAGACCCCCATGCTGGAACTTCCCTTCCTTAGGAACCATCGGGTGCAAGCCATCGCTGGCCTGGCCAAGCGGAACATCGATGCAGAAGCTGCTGTGGATCGTGCGCTAGCTCTCGACGAGGACCGTCGGAGCGCACAAGCCGAGCTGGATCGCCTTCAAAGCGAATTGAATGCCATCAGCCGCTCCATCGGGGAATTGATGAAGTCCGGGGCCCGTGAGGAGGCCGATACCGCCAAAGCGCGCACCACGGAACTTAAAGGGTCGATAGACAGGGCACGGGAAACGATGGAAGCCGCCGATCAGGCGCTTCGTGATCATCTCTGCTCGGTCCCCAATTCTTTGCTACCTGCCGTTCCACATGGCAAAAGCCCCGTTGAGAACACCGTGATCCTCGAGCAGGGCACACCACCCAACCTGCACGAAGGTGCCCTGCCCCACTGGGAATTGGGCGAGCGCTATGACCTCCTTCACATGGAACTGGGGGTGAAACTCACCGGTGCGGGCTTCCCGGTCTATACCGGAAAAGGTGCAAGGCTCCAAAGGGCGCTCATCGCCTTCTTCCTGGACAAGGCCACCGAAGCTGGTTATCAGGAGATAATTCCGCCCCATCTGGTGAATGCCGACAGTGCCTTCGCCACCGGCCAGCTGCCGGATAAGGAAGGACAGATGTACCACGTGACCGGCGATGACCTGTACCTGATCCCGACCGCAGAGGTACCCATCACCAACCTGTACCGTGATGTCATCCTCGACCAGGATCGATTGCCCATCGCGATGGTGGGATACACCCCCTGCTTTCGTAGAGAAGCCGGCAGCTATGGCAAGGATGTTCGAGGGCTGAACCGTGTCCACCAATTCGATAAGGTGGAGATCGTTCGTGTGGAACACCCGGACCGCAGCCAAGCCGCATTGGAGGAAATGGTCGAGCATGTAAAGGGGCTTCTTACCGATCTCGGATTGCCCTTCCGTCAGCTCCTGTTGTGTGGTGGGGATACGGGTTTCGCCAGTGCCATGACCTACGACATGGAGGTGTACGCAGCCGCTCAGGGACGCTGGTTGGAGGTGAGTTCCATCAGCAACTTCGGAACATTCCAATCGAACCGGCTGAAGCTTCGTTTCAGAGGTGAGAACAAGAAGACCGTGCTTGCCCATACGCTCAATGGCAGTGCCCTGGCATTGGCACGCATCCTGGCCGCCATCCTGGAGAACAACCAGACGCCTGATGGGATCGTTATACCTCAGGTCCTGCGTTCATATACTGGTTTCGATCTGATCACCGCATGAGAACAGCTTCCGTGCTCTTCGTTCTTCTCCTGCTTGGCGCGTGTCGGGAATCTGCCGATCCGGCGATGATGGCTGAGCTGGACGGCATGATCCTACGGGTCGATAGTCTCACGGATCGGTTGAACATGATCGACACGGAACGATGCGATCGCATGGATTCCGCGTTCCGTCACCAGCGTGACGGGATCGAGGCGCTTTTGGTGGATACCATCACCAAGGACACGGCTATGATCATCGGCAATTACTACCGCGCCATGAACAAGTCGCTGGGACGGGTGCGCAAGCAATGGAATGAGGTGCATGAGGAGCTGAAGAAGAGCCGCAAGCAGATCGAGGACCTGCGCCACGACCTGGACAGACGTCTGCTACCCGATGGACCGAAGAACACCTATTTCCAACAGGAGCTCCTGATATTGGATGAGCTCGATCGAAACGTGAACGTGCTGGAACGCAGCTATGCCACTGCCGTTCGCGAATGGGATGACAAGGCTGAACAAGTGGAACGGATCTTGAGCAAGAACGCCAGGGACGTCGAATGAGGGGAACCGCTCCATATGGGTGTCTGTTGCTCTTGTTCCTCGTGGCGTGGAGCGCACCGCTGCAGGCCCAGGAGAACACGGACGAACAACTGGCGGCCCAGTATTTCCGCAATGGGGACTTCGAACGGGCCATACTCTATTACGAACGCCTGTTCGACAAGCAACCCACACCGTTCTATTATGAGCAATTGTTCAAAAGCTATCTCGCGTTGAACGAATTGGACAAGGCGGAAAAGCTGGTGAAGGACCGTCTGAAGCGCTCCGATGATCCCCGGTATACAGTCGACCTGGGGCAGGTCTACGAACTGATGGGAAAGCCGGAGCGATCGGAACAGCTCTACGACCGGTTGTTGAAGGACCTGCCCGCCGATATGAACGCCATCAGGCAGGTAGCGAATGCCTTCGTCCGGGTGGATGACCTGGACAGGGCTATCGCATGCTACGAACGTGGCCAGCGGCTGCTTCGCGACAACCACGGGTTCCACTACGAAGTGGCGGGGCTATATGGCCGGAAAGGGGATATCGACAACATGGTCCGCTCGTACCTGGAGCTGTTGGATATTAATGAAGGATATATCCAGGCGGTGCAGAACGGGTTCTCCCGATACATCGACTTCACGGTGAAGGATGCTCGCTCAGAAGTGCTTCGCGTGGAGCTCCTCAGGCGGATCCAAAAGAACCCTGACCGAACGATCTTCCATGACCTGCTGATATGGATGTACGTGCAGCAAAAGGACATCGATGCCGCATTCGTACAAGCCAAGGCCCTGGACAAACGATTTGAAGAGGGGGGCGTTCGTCTCCTTGATCTGGCAGAGATCGCCATGAACAACGAGGACCCCAGGTCAGCTGTCAAGTGCTATGACCACATCATCGCACTGGGCAGGAACGATGAGATCTACGTGAGGGCCCGGATCGGCAGGTTGAAAGCTGAACATCTTCGTCTCACATCCATGTCCGAACCTTCCACCGAGGAGCTTGAAGGCCTGCGAGACGCGTACATCCATACGCTGGATGAACTGGGTCGGAGCAGCAGCACCATAGCGCTCATGAACGATCAAGCCGAGCTGTATGCGAACTACCTGAACGACCTGGAAGCCGCTGCCCAAGTGCTCGAGCAGGCGCTTGAGCTTCCCGGGCTTTCTGAAGAGGAATCAGGACGGTTGAAGCTGGAGCTGGGCGATGTCCACCTTTTCCGCGGCGATATCTGGGAGGCCTCCTTGTTGTACTCGCAGGTGGACCTTGATTTCAAGTATGACGCCCTCGGGCATGAGGCGAGACTGAGGAATGCCAAGGTCTCGTTCTATGCCGGTGACCTCCTTTGGTGCAAGGCACAGCTGGATGTGCTCAAAGCATCCACGAGCAAGCTGATCGCCAATGATGCGATGGAACTCTCGCTATTGATCAGTGATCATATCGGTCCCGATAGCAACAGTGTTCCCCTGAACGAATATGCACGTGCCGATCTGCTGATCTTTCAGCGTCGTTTTGATGAAGCTGTGCAGGTTCTTGACAGCCTGCAACTGGCCTATCCGATCCACGACCTGGGCGATGATATCCTTTACCAGCGGTATAGGATCGCGAAGGCCCGGAAGGACTATAAGGAGGCGGCCGACCATTTGGAGAAGGTCCTTGAGCTGTATCCCCTGGGAATTCTGGTCGATAATGCCCTGTTCGACCTGGGAGTGCTCTATGAAGAGGACCTTCAGGATACGGAACGCGCAAAGGCGATGTATGAGCGTTTGCTCTTCGAACAGACAGCCAGCATATTCGTGCCTGAAGCACGAGCACGTTACCGCAGGCTGCGAGGCGATGTGCTGGAGGAGGAACCCGCCCCGCATACGCACCCATAGGCACCATGATCATCTACAACGTGACCATCAGCATTGACGAGCAGGTCCATGATGAATGGCTGCGCTGGATGACCGAGGAACACATCCCCGAGGTGATGGCCACCGGATCGTTCCTGGAGCATCGCATGTGCCGTGTGCTCGCTGAAGAGGAAGGTGGCAGGACATACGCCGTACAGTATGCCTGTCAGGACATGGCAGCCTACGAGCACTACCGGAGCCACCTGGCTCCTGCACTGCAGGCCAAGACCAAGGAGCGCTTCAACGGAAGGTTCCACGCATTCAGGACCTTGCTGGAGGTCGTGGACCCGGCCTGAGCATGGTCCAGGCCAAGAAGCGGTTCGGTCAACATTTCCTCAAGGAGGACCCGATCGCCCAACGCATCGTGCAGGCACTGACCGGTCACGGAGGCTACACGCATGTCATTGAGGTAGGTCCGGGGACCGGGGCCCTTACCAGGCATTTGCTGGATCCGGAACGCTTTTCGGTAACAGCCGTGGAACTGGACCCGGAAGCCGCTGCTCATCTCCGGGACGCTCTCCCACACCTGCATCTGGTGCAGGCCGATCTGCTGCAGTTGGACCTCAACACCCTTGTCGGTGATGCGCCCTTCGCCATTATCGGGAACTTCCCGTACAACATCAGTACGCAGATCATCTTCAAAGTACTTGCTCACAGACAACGGTGTACGGAAGTGGTCGGGATGTTCCAAAAGGAAGTGGCCGATCGGCTGGCCGCTGCACATGGGAGCAAGACCTATGGCATCACGAGCGTCCTCTGCCAGTCGTACTACACCGTGGAGCGCCTCATGAACGTGGCACCCGGGTCCTTCATCCCGCCCCCCAAAGTGAGGAGCGCCGTGGTGCGCCTGCAAAGGAACGATCGGGAGCGGCTGCCGTGTAACGAAGACCTGCTGGCAACCTTGGTGAAGACGGCGTTCAATCAACGCAGAAAGACCTTGCACAACGCCCTGAAGATGGCCCCACGTGGTAACGACCCCGTACCGGACCGCTTCAGGCCCCTCCGTGCCGAGCAGCTCAGCGTGAACGATTTCATCGAACTGACCGCTGAATACGAGGCCGGCGCCGCTTTGTAACTTCGCGGGCCGTCCGATCAGGACGCGATCATGAAGGACCGAT
>JAGQVN010000276.1 GCA_020437905.1 Flavobacteriales bacterium | reverse complement strand
GAAGCGGTCGAAGTCGTTCACGTAGGATCCACCCAGGAAAGCGCCGATCGTGTTGTACACGTTGTTGAGCGACACACCCAGCTTCATCGCTTTCTCGGTATCGATGGTCACGGCCTTCTGTGGTACGGACGCCTGGAAGGTGGTCATGGCCGTGGCGATCTCCGGACGCGCATTCGCAGCGGCTACGAACTCTGCGGTCTTCGCGGCCAGGTACTCCGGACTGTTGCCACCACGGTCCTGCAGCATCAGGCTGAAGCCCGAGCCACTTCCAAGACCCGGTATCGCAGGTGGACCGAACGCGAACGCCCGGGCCCCCGGCACTTCCATTGCCAGCTTGTAGTTCAGCTTGCGCAGCAATTGGTTCACGGACCAGGGGCGCTCATCCCAATCCACCGGGGTGATGAAGAAGAGCCCACTGTTGCTGGAAGTAGCGCTGGACAGCAGGTTGAACCCGCTTACCGTGGTCACCATCGCGAAGTCCTCGTTCGCCGAAAGATCCCGTTCCAACATCCGCATCACCTCGTCCGTACGCTGAAGCGAGGCCGCATCCGGAAGCTGCACGTGGATGTAGAAATAGCCCTGATCCTCCTCCGGGACGAAGCCTCCCGGAACCTGGCTTCCGAACACCGCTGCCAAGGCCACGACAATGCCGATGAAGACGGCGCTGCGGGTGAGTTTGCGGGAGACGATCCGGGCGAAGCCCATGTAGCGTTCACTGCTCCGGTCGAACAAGCGGTTGAAGCCCGCGAAGAACCGACCGAGCGGACCACCCACTGGTTCCGGCTTCCGAAGAAGCAGCCCGCACAAGGCCGGGCTGAGCGAGAGCGCATTGATCGAGGAGATGATCACGGATACCGCAATGGTGATGGCGAATTGCTGATACAGTCGACCGGTGATGCCGGCCATGTTCGCCACCGGCACGAACACCGCGACGAGTACCAGCGAGGTGGCGATGATGGGTGCGCTCACCTCCTTCATGGCCTCGGTCGTGGCCTTGGCAGGGCTCATGCCTTTGCTCAGGTTCACCTGCACCGCTTCCACAACCACGATCGCATCGTCCACCACGATGCCGATGGCCAGCACCAACCCCAGGAGGCTGAGCACATTGATGGAGAAGCCGAGCATCGGGAACAGCATGAAGGCGCCGACCAGGGATACCGGGATCGCCAGCGTGGGGATCAACGTGGCACGCCAATCCTGAATGAACAGGAACACCACCAGGATCACCAGCACCAGCGCGATGATGAGGGTCTCGATGATCTCGTCGATACCTGCTGTGATGGGCTTGGTGGAATCCAGTGAGACCACATGCTCCATGCCCACGGGATAACGTGATGCCAGGTCGTCCATCACGACGGCCACTTTTTCCGCAAGCTCCACCGCATTGGATCCGGGGGCCTGATAGATGGCAATGAGCGTGGTGGTGCTCCCGTTCAGTCGGGTGAACAGATTGTAGCTCTCCACACCAAGCTCCACCCTGGCCACGTCCTTGATGCGCACCTGGCTGCCGTCCGGGTGCGTGCGGATCACGATCTCGCCGAACTCCGCCTCGTTCTGCAAGCGCTCTGGCATACGTACCGTGTAGGTGAACTCGGTACCTCTGGGCGCCGGCTCCGCCCCGAACTTTCCACCGGGGACGATCACGCTCTGTTGTTTGATGGCATTGATGATGTCATCCACCGTGATGCCCATCTTGCTTAGCAGGTCCGGTTTCACCCAGATGCGCATGCTGTAGTTGCTTGCACCCATCACGTCCACGCGACCCATGCCCTTGATGCGTGCGAGCTGGTCCTTGATGTTGATGAGCGCGTAGTTGCCCAGGAACTCCTGATCGTAGCGCCCGTCCGGTGAGGTCAGGGCGATCAGCATCATGATGTTCGGCAGTGACTTTTGCGTGGTGACCCCCAGCCGTTTCACTTGTTCCGGCAATTGGGCCGTGGCACTGCTTACCCGGTTCTGGGTGAACACCGTGTTCATGTCCGGATCGGTACCCACATCGAAACTGACCTGCACGACCATCGAGCCGTCGTTGGCATTGATGGATTTCATGTAGATCATGTTGTCCACGCCGTTCAGCTGTTGCTCGATGGGGGTGGCCACGGAGCTTTCCACTGCAAGCGCGTTCGCACCGGTGTAGTTCGCGCGGACCTCCACGATCGGTGGTGTGATGTCCGGGTATTGCTCGATCGGAAGACCGGACATGGCCACCACCCCGACGATCACGGTCACCAGCGCAATGACGATGGCCACGATGGGCCGTCGCACAAAGAAGTGAAGCTCCTCGGAGGGCTTGCTCATGGTGCCTTGGGCTCGCTTTTCGGCTCCATCACCCTGACCTGTGCGCCATCCCTCACTTTCTGCAGGCCTTCAACGACGACCTGCTCATTCCCGGTAAGGCCTTCCAGTATCAGATACCTGTCATTATGAGCGGGCCCGACCTTCACAGACACTTCGCTCACCGTACCAGTTCCATCCACCGTGTACACCAATTGACGCCCCTGGAACTCGCGGACACTGCGCTGCGGAATGGTCACACCGTTCTCCACGACATCGAAGCGCACCCTGACCTTTGCGTATTGACCAGGTCGGATCAATCCGTTGGGGTTCGGGAAGTTAACCTGGACCATGATCGATCCGGTCGTTGCATCGACATTGCGGTCGAGGAAGTCGAACACACCCTGATGCTCGTACAGACTTCCATCGGCCAGGACCAGCTCAAAGCTGGCCTTGGCGTTCTGCCGCGTTCCCTGCTGTATGCTGTCCTGATGAGCTTCCCTGGCGAGTGCCAGATAGTCCTTTTCAGAGATGAAGAACTGCACGCGCACCGAATCGATGGCCGAGACCGTGTTCAAGATCACCGGGTTCGGATCACGGCCTACGAACTCACCCACCTTGGCCATGGTCCGGCCGATGAGCCCATCGATGGGTGCATGGATCCGGGTGTATCCCAGTTCGATCTCAGCCACCCGCAGGTTCGCTGACGCGGCATCGACCTTGGCTTCGGATGCCCCTTTGTTCGCGATCGCTGCATCCAGGTCGCTCTTGCTCACCGCATTGATATCCGCCAGCGGTTGGATCCGGTCCAATTCATTGGTCATGTTCACCGCCATGATGCGCGCTTCCGCCAGATCGCTCTGGGTACGCGCCACCTTGGCCTGCTGCTCCTTGGGGTCGATGGTATACAGCAGCTGCCCTTTCTTCACGGGTCGCCCCTCCTCGAAGTGAAGCCCTTCCAGGTAGCCTTCCACGCGTGCCCGAATGGGGATGTCCTGAAAACCGTATACCTGACCGACGAACTCCTTGTACAAGGGGACCGCCTCTCTGCTCACCGGGGCAAGGCTTACCTGAGGGGTCATATCCGGTTTCGGACCTTCCGTGCATGAGCCGGCGAGCATCACACCGAATGCGAGAATTCCATGCCTCCATGCATTGGCCAGCAGAAGGTGAACTCGGGGACTGTTCATGCGTGAGGGTTCTGCAGAAAGGGCAAATTAAGTGGAAGGACGAGGAAGCGGCCTTGATCCGTTGTTCGATACCCGAGGCCCATGCCTTGCGCAATGATCCAATGGCCCCTACTTTCGATGGACCACCAAAGACCTTCCATCATGAAAAAGCTCTTGCGGATCCTGTTGGTCCTTGTTCTTTTGTTCGTTGTCTGTATCGGAGGTGCCGTAGCGTATATCACCTTGGCCTTGCCGAACGTGGATGCTCCTGCCGATCTGCACGTGGAGATCACTGCCGAACGCGTCGAACGAGGTCGCTACCTGGCGAACAGTGTGTGCGTTTGCATGGACTGCCACAGTGAGCGTGACTGGAACGCCTTCGCCGCACCGTTGAAGGCAGGAACGTTCGGTGCGGGAGGGGAGAAGTTCGACCGCACCATGCAATTCCCAGGGGAGTTCTACTCCAAGAACATCACCCCGTTCGGCTTGAAGGATTGGAGCGACGGCGAGATCTACCGCGCGATCACCAGCGGCGTGAGCAAGGACGGGCATCCCTTCTTCCCGGTGATGCCCTATGGGAACTACAACAAGCTGGCCACCGAGGATGTACACAGCATCATCGCTTACCTGCGCTCTCTGGAACCGGTGGAGACCAAGCCTTATCCCGCCAGTGAGTTGGATTTTCCGTTGAACCTGATCGTGCGGACGATCCCGGAGCCTGCCCATCCGGTCCCTTTGCCCAAGCCGACCGATGCGGACTATGGCCGGTATCTGGTGAACGCGGCAGCTTGCATGGAGTGCCATACCAACATGGTGAAAGGCGAGAAGGTCGGGAAGGATTTCGCAGGGGGCTTCGCGTTCAATTACCCGAACGGTTCCGTTGTTCGCTCATCCAACATCACCCCCCACCCGACCGATGGGATCGGAGCATGGGACAGGCAGACCTTCATCGACCGCTTCAAGATGTACGCGGATAGTTCCTATGTGCCGCCAGCGGTCGATTGGGAAGCGGGGGACTTCCAGACGGTGATGCCGTGGATGATGTACGCGACCATGAGCGAGCAGGACCTCGGGGCCATCTTCGACTACCTGCAGTCGCTCCAACCCGTTGCCGGAACGGTCCAGAAATGGTCCCCACCCGGAGGATGACCTTCAGGTGATGGCTTCTTGGCGCAGGGCATGTGCCGCTTCCTTCCCCAGGTAGCGTTCGATCACCGCGTGCGCCGCATAGATCAGAGGCGTACTGATCGTTGCGACGATGAACTTGTATGCATAAGCCGTCATCACCAGTGCCGTGGCCATGGCGAAGCTCATGTCCTTGAAGATCCAGAAGGCCACATAGGTCACCACCACGCTGTCGATCAACTGGCTGATGAGCGTACTGCCCGTGGCACGCAACCAAATGCGCTTGTCTCCGGTGATCCGTTTGATACGGCGGAATACCAAGGCATCCACCAATTGACCAACGAGGAAGGCGGTCAGCGATCCCACGATGATGTT
>JAGQVN010000275.1 GCA_020437905.1 Flavobacteriales bacterium | reverse complement strand
TGTACGTCGAACCGTGCACACTGATCTCCACGACATCCTCACCTGTGTAACTACGTGGCGCATGGTAGGCTGTCACCACCGCTTCATCGATCGGGCCTTCCGCATCCGACAAGGTCAGGAGCATGGCCCGGCGGTCGGGCAGAGCCTGCTTCAGCTCGGGGCACAAGGCCTGTACACGTTCGATCGCCTTCGGTCCGGAAATGCGCACCACGGCGATGGCACCCATACCCGGCGGGGTGGACAAGGCAACGATGGTCTCGGGTTCCATGGGCGCTCCGGCCAAATATCCGGATCTTTGGGGCCCTGCACGCGATGGCCACATCCGAAAAAGCCGCCTACGACGCCCTTCCTTACCCCCGAGTCGTCGTGGTGGGTGGTGGCTTCGCCGGGCTCGCGGTCGTGAACGGCCTTGCCGGCAAACCGTACAAGGTGCTGCTGATCGACAAGCAGAACCACCATTGCTTCCAGCCGCTGCTCTACCAGGTGGCGACCGCAAGCCTTGGCGCCGACAGCATCGCGCATCCCTTCCGACGGACCGTGGGACCCATGAGCAACGTGGCGTTCCGCATGGCCGCGGTGAAAAAGGTCGATCCGGCGAACAAGCAGGTCATCACCGACCGTGGTACCTACGATTACGACATCCTGGTCCTGGCCACAGGGACCGTCACCAACTTCTTCGGCATGGAGGACTGCGAGCGCACGGCCATGCAATTGAAGACGATCGGTCAGGCGCTGGACATCCGCAGCGATTTCCTGCAGGAGTTCGAGACGGCTGTTGCGCTGGACGATGTGGAGGAACAACGCCGCTATCTCAGCTTCGTCATCGTGGGGGCAGGCCCGACCGGTGTGGAACTGGCGGGTGCGCTGGCGGAGATCAAGCGGAGCGTGGTGAAGCATGAGTACCGCGAGATGGACAACGAGACCATGCAGATCGTGCTGATCGACAGCAACGACAAGGTGCTCAAGAATTTCAACGAGGCATCGAGCGATCGTGCGCTCACCTACCTGCAGGAATTGGGTGTGAACGTGCGCCTGAACACCCGGGTGGTCGGACTGGAGGACGATGAGCTGATGCTGAACGATGGGAGCAGCATCCGCACCAACACCGTGATCTGGGCGGCTGGGGTGCGGGGAGCGTCCGTGCCGGGCATGGAAGCTGCGATGGATCCGCGCAGCGGCCGGTATCGTGTCGATCCGCAGAATGCGGTGGAAGGCATGCCGGACGTATATGCCATCGGCGACATCGCTGCCATGAGGAACGAGGAGTGGGGCGATGGTCATCCCCAGGTGGCCCAGGTGGCGCTGCAACAGGGCGATCACCTGGTGAAGAACCTGGTGCGGAAGGCTGAAGGGAAGGAGGCACTGCCCTTCACGTACAAGCATCAGGGTTCCATGGCGGTCATCGGCCGCTACCGGGCGGTGGTCGACCTGGGTCAGCGCAGCTTCGGCGGCTTCTTCGCCTGGCTGGTCTGGATGTTCGTGCACGTGGTCCAACTCGTGGACTTCCGCAACCGCTTCATGGTCCTGTTCAACTGGGGCTGGAAATACCTCAGCTGGCGCAACACCATCCGCCTGATCATCCGACCCTACGTGCGGCGCACGAACATCCGATTGCGCTAAGGCTCTCTGACACCCGCGCTACCTTCGCCTGCTTCGGCCATGCGCGCACGACTGGGCATCCTCTACCTCACGGTCTTCATCGACCTGCTCGGCTTTGGGCTGGTGATCCCCATTCTGCCCACCTACGCCACGGAGCTCGGCGCCACGGCTTTTGAGGTGGGGCTCATTGCCGCCGTTTATGCGCTGATGAACTTCGTGTTCTCGCCGCTCTGGGGAACCGTGAGCGACCGGCACGGCCGGCGGCCGGTCATCGCCGGCACGGTGGCCACCACGGCCTTTTCCTTCCTGCTGCTGGCGCATGCGGATACGCTGTGGTTGCTGTTCGTGGCCCGCACGATCTCGGGCATCGGCTCAGCCAATATCGCCGCTTCGCAGGCATACATCACCGATGTCACCGAACGCTCCGAGCGGGCACGGGCATTGGGGCTCATCGGTGCGGCTTTCGGCCTGGGCTTCATCTTCGGTCCGCTGGTCGGGGGCTTCGTCAAGGAGCATTTCGGTATGAGCTGGGTCGGCTACACGGCCATGTGCCTCAGCCTCATCAATCTGTTGCTGGTATGGTTCTTCCTGCCGGAGTCCATCAAGGAGAAGGACCCGCATGCCAGGCTGGAGTTCAAGCCCATCACCGGTGTGTTCCGTGCTTTGAAGCGGGCTGGGCTGCGCGACCTCTTCCTCACCAGCTTCACGTACATCACGGCCTTCAGCATGATGCAGGTGACGGTGGTGCTCTTGTGGGAGGAGTACTACGGACTTTCTGAGGCGCAGATCGGGTACATGTTCGCCTTCATCGGCCTGGCAAGCGCGGCGGTACAAGGGGGCTTGGTCGGCAAGTTGAACCGGACCTTCGGTGAGCATCGCTTGTTGGTGTACGGGAGCCTGCTCATGGCCGTCGGCCTCGGCTCGATCCCTTTCGTGCCAGTTGAATGGTTCGTACCGCTCGGTTTCCTGCCCATCGTATTCCTGGCCTTGGGCAATGGTTGCATGATGCCCAGCCTGACCTCGCTCCTCAGCCAGGAGGCCACCGAAAAGGAGCAGGGCCAGGTGCTCGGGACCAATCAATCCTTCGGCTCGCTTGCGCGCGTGCTTGGGCCTACGCTCGGGGGTATGCTCTACGGCTGGCACTACGTATCGCCTTACGTCGGTGGGGCGCTACTGATGATGGTCACCTTGTACGTGGTGCTGGCCTACAACAGGCTCCGGAAGGCCCATCCGGTGCAATAATGCAGGGCACTTACTTTTGCGGCCGTCCAACCAGGACCGGAGCATCATGAGCGTACTCGTCAACAAGCAGAGCAAGGTCATCGTCCAGGGCTTCACGGGCAGTGAAGGCACCTTCCACGCCGAACAGATGATCGAGTACGGCACCAACGTGGTCGGAGGCGTCACCCCTGGCAAGGGTGGTCAGACGCATCTGGACAAGCCGGTCTTCGAAACGGTGGAACAGGCCGTAAAGGCCACGGGTGCGGATGTCAGCATCATCTTCGTTCCGCCCGCCTTTGCCGCCGACGCGGTGATGGAAGCGGCCGATGCGGGCATCAAAGTGATCGTATGCATCACCGAAGGGATCCCGGTGAAGGACATGGTGATGGCCCGCGAATACCTGCGTGGTAAGGATTGTGTGCTGGTGGGTCCGAACTGTCCGGGCGTCATCACGGCGGATGAATGCAAGGTGGGCATCATGCCCGGTTTTGTGTTCAAGAAAGGGACCGTGGGCATCGTGTCGAAGTCCGGCACGCTCACCTACGAAGCAGCCGACCAGGTCGTCAAGGCCGGGTTGGGCATCACCACGGCCATCGGCATCGGTGGCGACCCGATCATCGGGTCCACTACGTTGGAGGCCATCCTGCTTTTCGCGAACGACCCGGAGACCAAGGCCATTGTGATGATCGGTGAGATCGGCGGGGACCTCGAGATCCGCGCCGCCCACTGGATCAAGGCGAACTGCAAGAAACCGGTGGTGGGCTTCATCGCTGGAGAAACGGCTCCCGCCGGACGCACGATGGGGCACGCGGGGGCCATCGTTTCCGGCGCTGACGAAAGCGCAGCAGCCAAGAAGAAGGTGATGCGCGAATGCGGCATCCACGTGGTGGACAGCCCCGCGACGATCGGCGCCAAGGTGAAGGAGGTGCTTGGTTGAAATACCTGCGACCCTTTCAGGGTCGGTTCACAACCGCTCATTCCGTTCGAGATGCCTGCGACCCTTTCAGGGTCACGGAATTTTCGGCCGATCGGGTGTCGAAGTTCATGGAATACTGACCCGTTGATCGAGTGGTCACTAAATGGACATGGTCGATCCGCTGAGCAACGTAGAAGTGCGTTCGACGACCCCGCGGGGGTCGAACGCCTTTGCACGGAAGGATACGGTGGTCCGACCCTGAAAGGGTCGCAGGAAAGCACCGCGGTCGCACCGCTGATCGAAAGCAGATCGTTGTGCCTGAGCTGATCGACCCCGGAGGGGTCGAATGCCTTGGCATTGAATGAAATGGTGGTCCGACCCTGAAAGGGTCGCAGGGAACCGTTGCCAGCGCTCAACCGAGATATTTCGGATCGAACTCGATCCCGGCTTCGTTCAGCAGGTTCACAAGCTCGTCGGAATAAGCCCGGTGTCCGTGGTGTTGCTCCTGACCTTCGATGTACTTGCGAATGATCTCACGTTCACGCCAGCCCACAGTACAGGCTGCATATCCTTCCTGCCAGGCGAATTGCCGGATGTGCTTCTCGTCCCGGATCCAGGCCGTAGCGGCCTTCTTCAGTTCCCGCACGACGTCGGCCAGGACGTGGGTCGCCTTCAGTCCTACCAGGATATGGACGTGATCATTCCAGCCGTCGATCGCCTGTGGAAAGGTGCCAAGCCCTTTCAGGGTGCCGCCCATATACCCGTGAAGTTCCGCCCGCCAGGCCTTGTCAAGTACTGGAACGCGGCGCTTGGTGGCGAACACGATGTGGTAATGCAGGCTGAGGTAGGCGGCCACGGGATGAAAATAGTCTTCCGATCAAGATAGGGAAGAGCCTGCGACCCTTTCAGGGTCGGACGGTACGTGGCATTTTCGGTCCAGATGCCTGTGACCCCTTCGGGGTCATGCACATGCCGCATTCGATGCCATGGATAACATGGCTTTGTGGCCAGGCTGGTATTCCAACGCGAGCAACGCAGTCTGGCCAGCGCCGCGTGAGGCGCGCCGTGCAACAACGACCCTGAAAGGGTCGCAGGGGAACACTCCTGGTCGAGCTGCCCGGCCACCATCGGTGGCAAGGCTGGGGAGATTGCGTTCTACGAAGCCGGTGCCCCCTGTTGGGTCGATCTGCAGATCACAATCCTGGTCGAGATGCCTGGGTCTCCTTCGGGATCATGGACATGCCGCCTTCGATGCCATGGATAACATGCCTTTGTGGCCAGGCTGGTATTCCAACGCGAGCAACGCAGTCTGGCCAACGCCGCGTGAGGCGCGCCGTGCAACAACGACCCTGAAAGGGTCGAATGCTTTGGCAATAAGAAAACGAGAGTCCGACCCTGAAGGGGTCGCAGGGGAACGCTCCCGGTCGAGCTGCCCGGCCACCATCGGCGCCAAGGTGAAGGAGGTGCTCAGTTAGGCCTCCGCGCGGTCGCGGTACAACCCGACGGGATCACTGCTTGTCCCGCTCCTTCTGCTTCTCCTGCTTCAGGCTGTCGATGCGGTCCTGGTCCGGCGCATTGTGTTTGGGCGCCTCCTTCCGGGCATCGGA
>JAGQVN010000274.1 GCA_020437905.1 Flavobacteriales bacterium | reverse complement strand
GCCAAGGCTTGCACATGCCCACAGCAGGGTGTACGACCAGGGGCCTGCGGTCATGGCGGCCAACACGAGCTCGGAACTGAAGGGTAGTATAGTGGCCGCCAGGAAGGAGGCGAGGAACAATCCCCATGGTCCGGCAGCGACCCATTCCGGACCAAGTTCCATGGCCCCAATTTACCAGCCGATCGGCACGGCATTTGGAATAGTGCCAGCCATGAAGCCCGTGGCTTATCCGAACCTCCTGTTGCTGCTGGCTTTCCTGCCGCTCGCGCAGGTCGGTGCGGCCCAATTCGGGAAGCAGGGCCGGCATAGCCTGAGCTTCGGTGGTCGCATCGGTCACCCCCTGGGCGGCTTCAGCGCCGTCTGGGGTGGTCGCATGGCGGGTTACGGAGGGCAGTTGATCATGCCAATGCGCGTCCTGCCCCTTGGCTTCGGTGTGCAATATGACCGGTCCAGTCTGGGCGCTTTCCGCACTGACGTTCCCATTGATGTGCCTTACCTCGATGCCACGGAAGGTCGATTGGTGGTGCGCTCTTCGAACCACGGTTTCCATGCGGTCACCCGCTTCGATCCCTTGCGTGGTCGCTTTGTTCCTTATGCCGACCTGCTTGCCGGATGGCGCAGCTTCTCCCTGCGCAGCAAACTGACCGTGGATGGCGTGGATGGGCCACTTGAGCGAGAAGTCCTTCAGCGGGGAAGTGCCTTCTCCTGGGGCTGGGCCGCTGGCTTAATGGTCCGGCTGAAGGGCCCGCTATATGGCGAGATCCGTGTTGAGCGGAGCTACAGTGGCGAGTCGCAATGGACCGATCCGGGCAGCATTGAATTGGACCAGGACGGCCTGTTGAACTACGAGGAGCGATCCTCCAGCGCGGACGCTCTTTTCATCCAGGCGGGCATCAGCCTGCGCTTCTGACCACCTCCGTGGGAAATAGTGTTGGTAACCTTTGGGCAAACGCCTGTTTTCAGACCGTTCACCGCTGATGGGGTGCCGTAAACTTGTGCCTGCAAAGCGCAGGCCAGCGTGAACAAGGGCGATCGGATCCGTAGTGCACTCATTTCGGTCTATCACAAGGAAGGACTGACCCCGATCGTGGAGAAGCTCCATGAACTGGGAGTGACCATCTATTCCACAGGTGGGACCCAGGCGTTCATCGAAAAGGCTGGTATCCCGGTAGTGCCCGTGGAGGAATTGACCAGCTACCCGAGCATTCTCGGGGGTCGAGTGAAGACGCTGCACCCCAAGGTGTTCGGGGGTATTCTGGGCAGGCGTGAGCTGGAGGGCGATGTGGCCCAGCTGGAGGAATTCGAGATCCCTCCGATCGACCTGGTCATCGTGGACCTGTACCCTTTCGAAGCCACAGTGGCCGCCGGAGCGGACCATGCATCGATCATCGAACAGATCGACATTGGTGGGATCGCGTTGATCCGTGCCGCGTCCAAGAACTATAAGGACGTAGTGATCGTGCCGTCCCGGGAGCATTATCCTGCCCTGCAGGAACTGCTTGATAAGGGACAAGGCCGTGCCACCTTGGACCAACGACGCAGCCTGGCCTCGGCCGGCTTCGCCGTGAGCTCGCATTACGACAGCGCCATCCATACCTGGCTGGCCGGGGACAACGCCCAGCTCCGCCTCAGCGCCGGCCCACCCAACGTGTTGCGCTACGGGGAGAACCCCCATCAAAAGGCGGCCTTCCATGGGGACCTGGAAGCTCTGTTCACGCAGTTGAACGGCAAGGAGCTCAGCTACAACAACCTGCTCGATCTGGATGCCGCCATGGGTCTTATCGATGACATGGCCACGCTTCCAGGGGTTCCCTTCGCCGTCATCAAGCACAACAACGCTTGCGGAGCGGCCATCCGACCCACCTTGCTTGAGGCCTGGACCGCGGCCTTGGCCGGCGATCCGGTCTCCGCTTTCGGTGGCATATTGGTGACCTCGGCCACGATCGATGCGGCTACGGCCGAAGCCATCGATGCGATCTTCTTCGAGATCATCGTGGCCCCTGGCTTTTCGGAAGAGGCTCTCGCCACCTTGCGCAGGAAGAAGAACCGGATCATCCTGCAACGCAAGACTTCGGAGCGCCTCCCGCGGAACGTGAGGTCCGTGCTCAACGGCGTGCTGGTTCAGGATCAGGATACCAAGCTGGTACGTGGTAAGGAGATGCAACCGGCCACCAAGCTCGTACCGGCCATTGAACGGTTCAATGACCTGACCCTGGCCAACATCCTGGTGAAGCACACCAAGAGCAACGCCATCGTGCTGGTGAAGGATGGACAGCTGTTGGCCAGTGGTACCGGACAGACCAGCCGGGTGGATGCGCTGCAGCAAGCGATCGAGAAAGCCCGGAAATTCGACTTCGACCTGAAAGGAGCCATTATGGCCAGCGACGCATTCTTTCCTTTCCCGGATTGCGTGGAACTGGCAGCCGAAGCAGGCATCGACCTGGTCGTGCAACCAGGTGGAAGCGTCCGGGACCAGGAAAGCATTGACGCCTGCAACAAGCTCGGTATCGCCATGGTGATAACCGGACACAGACATTTCAAACACTGAACACGCAGCATGGGCCTGCTCAACTTCTTCACGCAAGAGATCGCCATCGACCTGGGAACGGCGAACACGCTGATCATATACAACGACAAGGTCGTAGTGGACGAGCCCAGCATCGTTGCCGTGGACCGGAACACCGGCAAAGTGATCGCCATAGGTCGCCAGGCCCAGCAGATGCATGGCAAGACCCACGAGAACATCAAGACCATTCGTCCGCTCAAGGATGGTGTGATCGCGGATTTCCAGGCTGCTGAGGAGATGATCAAGGGCATGATCAAGATGATCAAGCCCGGGCGGCAGCTCTTCGCTCCCAACCTCCGCATGGTGATCTGCATCCCCAGCGGTATCACCGAAGTGGAGAAACGGGCCGTACGTGACAGTGCCGAACATGCCGGGGCGAAGGAGGTCTATCTGATCCATGAACCGATGGCTGCGGCGATCGGGATCGGCGTGGATGTGGAGGAACCCATGGGCAACATGATCATTGACATCGGAGGAGGGACCTCCGAGATCGCCGTGATCGCCCTGGGCGGTATCGTATGTGACAAGAACATCCGGGTGGCCGGCGATGAGTTCACCCAAGACATCGAGGAATACATGCGCCGCCAGCACAACATCCTGGTCGGTGAGCGGACGGCCGAAACGATCAAGATCGAGGTCGGTGCGGCCATGACCGAATTGGATTCCCCTCCGCCTGATTACGCTGTGCGCGGGCGTGACCTCATGACCGGCATTCCCAAGGAGATCACAGTGACCTACACGGAGATCGCCCAGGCGTTGGACAAGAGCATCAGCAAGATCGAGGAGGCCATCCTGAGCGCCTTGGAGGCCACGCCCCCCGAGCTGAGCGCGGACATCTACAAGACCGGCATCTACATGGCCGGTGGGGGTGCCCTTTTGCGAGGGCTGGACAAGCGCATCAGCATCAAGACCAAGCTTCCCGTGCATGTGAGCGAGGACCCGCTTCGGGCCGTGGCACGCGGTACAGGCATCGCGCTGAAGAACATCGATCGCTTCCAGTTCCTGATGCGCGAATGATCCACGGACCGCAGCCGGGCGATCGTACGGAAAGCCGAGCAGCGGCGGTATGAAAGACCTGTTCGGATTCCTATTCCGCATCAGGAACACGTTGTTGTTCGCTGCGCTGATGGTGTTTGCCTTCATGTGGTCGGTGAACAGGAACAGCCATCATCGGGCGGTGGCCTCAGGTGCCGCCGGGGATCTGTTCGGGACCATCTATGGGTGGCGAAATGCGGTCACTTCCTTCGCTCAACTGAAGGTGGTGAACGAGCAATTGCTCGAGGAGAACGCCAGGTTGCGCCAGCGGCATCGCTCGGCCTATGTGCCGGTGGACGACCGCGTCGTGCGGATCCAGGACACCCTGCATGCCCAGCAGTTCCTCTTCCGTCCAGCGCATATTGTGAACAGCACCACGCACAAACAGAAGAACCACCTGATGCTCGATCGTGGTTCGCTGGCCGGCATCACCCGGGACATGGGCGTACTGGGCCCGAACGGCATCGTCGGTGTGATCGATCGTGTGGGTCCTCATTTCTCAGTGGCCATCAGTGTGTTGGATGTGGACCTGAGCACCAGCGTGGAACTTGCCCGTACGGGACACTTCGGACTACTGCGCTGGGATACCAATGACCCCTTGTTAGCCTCCCTGCATGACATCGCCAAACATGCACCGGTCATGGTCAACGATACGGTGGTGACCCGCGGGGGTGACGGCATTTTCCCCCGAAACATACCCGTTGGGGTGGTGGTGGAGGTGAGGGATGATCCGGCAAGCAACTATCATCGGATACTCGTCCGCCTGGCCGAGGACCTCACACGCACCGGTACGGTCCACATTGTCAGCGATGTGCTGCGCTTGGAGCGCGATACACTGACCTCCAATACGAGCGAATGATCGGCACGATACTCAGGAACCTTGGACGACTGCTCGTGTTGATGCTGGTCCAGGTCCTGGTGCTCGATCATGTGGACCTGGCGAACGGGTTTGTGGTCCCCTATGTGTACGTCCTGTTCCTGTTGATGCTCCCTTTTGAGCTCCCCACTGCAGCCTTGCTCGTGCTTGGAGGGGGTACCGGAGCGCTGATGGACCTGTTGAGCAACACGCCGGGCATGCACACATCCGCCTGTCTGGTGCTGGCCTTCGGCCGTCCATTTGTTCAGCGGATCCTGGCACCCCGCGATGGATATGAGTTCGGTAGTTCCCCTTCCGTTCAGCAGCTGGGGTTGGCGTGGTGGGTCACCTATGGGGGCATCCTGCTCCTGCTCCATCATCTGTGGCTTTTCTATTTCGAGCTCTTTCGTTTCGACCGCTTCTTCTCCACCTTGCTGAGGGCGTTGTCCAGCACGGTGTTCACGCTCCTTCTGTGCATCCTGGTGCAGTACCTTTTCGCCGCTCGCCAGCGCAGACGGATATGAACTTCGAGGAGCGGAAATATGTGCTCATCGCTGCGGTGGTCTTCATCAGCGTGGTGTTCATCCTCCGTCTGTTCTGGATCCAGGTGGTCGATGATCATTGGAAGGCGGAGGCCGCGAACATCTCTGAACGGAAGATCATCAAGTTCCCTGCCCGTGGATTGATCATCGACAGGCACGGCGATCTGCTTGTGGCGAATACACCGGTCTATGACCTCATGGTGGTCCCGCGCGAGGTCAAGCCGTTCGATACGCTGGCGTTCGCCCAACTGATCCAGGTCCCGGTCGAGGAGGTCCGTGAACGGATCCGCGCCGCCAGGAGCTACTCCAGTTACAAGCCGACCGTGCTTGAAAAGCAGATCCCCTCTGAGCAGTTCGCTTCCATTGCCGTGCATCTCCATAAGTATGCGGGCTTCTATGGTCAGAGCAGGACCCTTCGGACCTATCCAGAACGGATAGCGGCCCACCTGCTCGGATACCTCAGTGAAGTGAACGCCCGCACGGTCGAACAGGACCCCTATTACCGCCCCGGGGATGTGATCGGTGTTTCCGGGTTGGAGCGTCAATACGAGGAGTTGCTGCGCGGCAAACGCGGGGTGGAGTATGTCGTGGTGGATGTGCATAACAAGGTCCAGGGACCCTACAAGGGCGGGCAGTTCGACACGCTGGCCTATGCGGGTTCAGATCTGTACACGAGCATCGATGCGCGCATGCAGGCCTATGGTGAGCAGCTTATGAAGGGAAAGAAGGGGAGCATTGTGGCGATCGAGCCGGCAACCGGCGAAGTGCTTTGCCTGGTAACCTCCCCTTCCTACGATCCGGAACTGCTTGTAGGCCGGGTGCGGAACACCAATTATGTGGCCTTGCAGCGCGACAGCCTCAACCCCTTGTTCGACCGTGCCCTGCAGGCACAGTATCCGCCTGGCTCCATCTTCAAGATCGTCCAATCACTGATCGCACTTGAGCAGGGTGTCATCACGCCTAACACTGGCTTTCCGTGCAACAAAGCACTGGTCGGCTGCCACAACCACCCCTACGCCTCGGATGTGGAACGGGCCATCCAATACTCATGCAACCCGTATTTCCACCAGGTCTTCAAACGCATCCTGGAACAGGGCGAGGAACGGAACCGCTTCAAGGCCGCCGCCATCAACCTGGACCGCTGGAAGGAATACATGCACCGCTTCGGCTTGGGGGAACGACCGCGTATCGACCTACCCGAGGTCAAGGGGGGAAGCATTCCGGGAGCGAGCTACTACAACAAGATCTACGGCGAAGGATCATGGGCCTTCAGCACCATCTATTCACTGAGCATTGGCCAGGGCGAGGTGTTGGTCGTTCCGACCCAGATGGCCAACCTGGCCGCCATTTTCGCGAACAAAGGCTGGTACGTCGATCCGCATCTGGTCAAACACATCGGCCCCATTGACGGAGGGTCCACACCGGCATATGAGCGGCATGATGTAGGGATCGACGCCCACTGGTTCGACCTGGTCCAGGAGGCCATGCGCCGGGTGGTGAACGAACCCGGTGGTACCGCCCGGCAAGCGCGCATCCCCGGGATCGATGTCTGCGGCAAGACCGGGACCGCCGAGAATCCGCACGGCAAGGACCACGCGGTCTTCATCGCGTTCGCACCCATGCAGGAACCGAAGATCGCCATGGCGGTGTACGTGGAGAACTCCGGCTTTGGAGGTACCTGGGCGGCACCCATCGCCAGCCTGCTCATGGAGCAGTACCTCACCGATAGCATCAGCCGCCCCGATGTCGAGCAACGCATGCTGGAGGCCGATCTGATCGCGGTCGAGCACCTGTACAAGAAACCGCCCAAGAAAGCCCGACGCCGATGACCCAACGGGACCGCATCACGGCAACGATGGACCCGGTATTGGTACTGTTGTACCTGCTCCTGATGGTGATGGGCTGGGCCAACATCTATTCCGCCGCGTACGATCCCGCCCATCCCAACCTGTTCGATCAGTCGATGGAGTATGGGAAACAGGGCGTGTGGATCGTAGCCAGTCTGCTACTGGGTGCAGGTATCCTCCTGATCCAGGGACGGCTGTTCAAGGACCTCGCCTATGTGATCTATGGTGCTGTCCTTTGTCTTCTCCTTCTGGTCCTGCTAGTGGGGAAGGAAGTGAACGGTGCCAAGGCCTGGTTCGGGTTCGGCAGCTTCGGGATCCAGCCCGCGGAGTTCGCCAAATTCGCGACCGCACTGGCACTGACCAAGTTCCTGAGCGGCACCAAGGCGCTGGTGGACCTCCGTTCGCGGACGATCGCCACGTTCATCATCCTTGCCCCGGTATCGCTCATCATGCTTCAACCGGACACGGGGACTGCCCTGGTATCAGGAGCCTTCATCTTGGTGCTCTACCGGGAAGGCCTATCGGGTAACGTGCTCCTGATCGCCATTCTTGCGGCGATCCTGTCCGTACTGTCACTGATCATGAAAGAGGACACCGTAGGCATCCCCTTCACGGAACTGCGCATAGGAGGGCAGTACCTGCTGATGGCCCTGATCGCGGGCACCTGCCTGCTGGCCTGGTGGGTGGTCCGGAACCTGGTGCTCAAACGCTATCGTCGCAAATACTTCGGGCTCATCGTGTTCGGTCTGGTGGGATCCGTTGTTTTCATCAGCAGCGTGGACCAATTGGTCGAACGCATGCCGGACCATCAACAAACCCGGATCCGCATTCTTCTTGGCCTTGAGGAGGACCCCCAAGGCTACGGGTACAACGTCAAGCAAAGCCAGACGGCCATCGGCTCAGGCGGCCTGGTGGGGAAGGGTTATCTGCAGGGTACGCTCACCAAGTACAAGTACGTGCCCATGCAAAGCACGGACTTCATCTTCTGCACGGTGGGCGAAGAATGGGGTTTCCTCGGCACCACGGTGGTGGTCATTGTGTTCACATTACTGATCCTCCGCATCCTGCAGATCAGCGACCGGCAGCGATCGCGATTCTCGCGCATCTATGCCTATTGCGTGGCGAGCATCTTCTTCCTGCACCTGATGATCAACGTGGGCATGACCATCGGACTGGCCCCGGTCATTGGCATCCCCCTGCCCTTTTTCAGTTACGGCGGTTCTTCCTTGATCGGCTTCACCGTCCTGCTGGGCATCCTGGTACGCCTCGACGCCGAGCGCCTGGTGCAGCTGCGGTGATCGGTGGCGCAGTCCGATCCTAATGATAAATGGCCGCCTGCAGGTTGTTCATGATCTGGGCGTTCACCGGGGCCGAACCGACCGAACTGGACGTATTGGCGAGGGTCACACCGTTCAGTATGTCCTGCATCTGCACCCAAAGGTTGATCGTGGTTTGTCCGAGGAAATGCGAATGGCTTACGAACACTTCCTTCTGCCGCCTCATGGACGAGGAGATACTGATCAAGGTGAGCGGCCCATCCGTGGAGGAGACGACCAGGTCATTGTTGCTGTCCCAAAGACCGGTGAGCTCGAAGAACTTATAGCCTTGGGCCGTACCCTGGTACAATGATTGATCATTGAGAGGCGGTCCTGAAAAATCGGCCGGGGACATGGCGTTCGTCGCATCGTCCAACCCGATGTCGAAAGCGATCCGGTCGATCGTACCCTGGTCGACCAGACCAAGCTGGTGCGTGTTCTGACCGCCCGCATCCACCTTGAGGACCAGGCCAGGGAACTCCTGGATGATCGAGCCATCGCTGCGGAGCAGGCGCAGGTTCGACAGCAAGAACCGCACACGGTCGAACTTGGCACTGCGTCCTACATGGTCCTCGATCACGTTGTTGAGCTGGTAGGGCACATTGTCCAGCCGGAAATTGACGGACAACTGCAGCATTTGAGGGGAAGGGGCGCTGGTGGACGCTGGCTCCTCCTCTTCCTCCTTCTTACAACCGCTGAGCACTATTGCAGAAAAGGAGCAAAGGAGTACGACATTGATCAAATCCCTCATGGCAGCTATCGCATTTGTTCCTCCAAGATAGTCTCGTGATCAAAACCATGGGAGAAGGGCACAAAGCCGATCCCGACCCGCCCGCTTGTTCTGGGCAGAACGAACCTGACCAGTCCACGCCAACCTGAACGGTGACCGATCGAACCCCCTCAGTAGTACTTGCTGCGCAGGTCCTGCACGCCCGCCGCTTCACGCAATGCGGTGAACAGATTCCCCTCGGACCTTCCCTGGAGCCGCTGCCGCATGGCCGTACGTTCGGCCTCGGCATCGGTCAGCTCCGGAGCGGGTGTCACGGTGTTCATCTTCACCACATACACGGCGATATCCCCTTTCAAGGGTGCGGAGACTTGTCCCTCAGGGACCGCGAAGATCCTCCCGATCACTGCGTTCTCGCTGTAGCCACCCGGGATATTGAAACTGTTGAAGGCCAGGTCGGTGGCCGTGCTCACACTTCCACCCAATTCGCTGGCCAATGTGGCCAGGTCCGAAGCACCGTTCATCTTCTCGATCCAGGCATTGGCCTTTTTCTCCTTGATGGCTTCCTTGGTGAACAGCTCGCGCACATCCTCCAGGTCCGGTGCCCCTTGTTCACGGATCCCCCGCAGGCGTGCCACGACATAGCGATCACCGGACTCGATGGGCTCGCTTACCTCGTCGATATCCGCGTTGTTCACCCATGTGATCAGGCTGAACGGATCCTCCAGCCCCTGCACGAAGCGCTGGTCGTTGCGCAGTTCATCCACCTCCACGAATTGCAGGCCTGCCTCCTCTGCAGCGGACTTGAAAGCCTCTGCGGTGGTATTGTTCAGGCTGAACTCGTTGGCGGTCTTGTACACTTCCTTGAACGTTGCAGGCAAGGGGCGGATGTTCCGCGTGATGACCGCCAACCTGGGCTCTTCCCGTTCGCGCTGATCGAGCACCTCGACCACATGGAAGCCGTAGGTGGTCTTCGCGATGGTGATGGCCCCTACCTGTTCGTCGAAGCTGGCGGCCGTGAACTCCGGCACCATCTTGAAGCGATCGAACCATTCATAGACCCCCCCGTTCTGCACCGATCCAGGGTCCTCACTGTACTTGGTCACGAGGGCTTCGAACTTGCTGCGGTCACGCTTGACGACCTTGAGGATGCTGTCCGCACGAGCTTCGACCTCGTCCTCGGGTTTGCCGCTCTGCGTGCTCAGGAGGATGTGCCTTACGCGCGCTTCCTCCACCTTCCCGATCTCCTTCACCTTCACCAGTTTCCAGGAGTCACCATCTCGATATGGACCGATCACCGCCCCAGTATCCGCGGCGAGGATAAGCGTATCCTGGGCAGCATCGGCAGTGCCTGAAGTATAGGGTTGAAGGGCGTAGGTGCGGTCATCACTGTTACCGACCACGAAGAGCGAATCGTCCGCAGTGGCCTCGAAATCGTTCCTCAACTCCTCCAGGTCCTTCCGGATCTGTTCGATATCGCCCATGGTGGCGACCACCGGGAAAGCGACATAGTCGAAGGCGCGGGCAGCTTTCTGCACGTACCGCTTCTCGTTCTTGTGCGCGTCGTAGAAGCTCTTCAGCTCACTTTCAGTGACCTGATAGAGGCTATCCGGTTCACTGTCATAGCGCTTGGCCACGAACTCGAAACTGGCCTTCGCGGTCTTCTGCAGGTGCTCGTCCTGTACCTGAGTGGTGTTCACGAACACGCTCTTCTTCACCAGGGTCGTGTACTTGGTGATCAATCGGTTCTGGATCATCCGGCGCTTTTGGATGCCATGGTACACCGGAGCGTTGAGCTGAACGTTCTCGAAATAGGTCCGCAGCTGCTCCTTGTTCAACTGGCCTGTGTTCGGGTCCTTGAAGTTCGGGTTGGAACTGAACTCCTGGAGCACATTGTTCCCGAAGCGGATGTCATCGTATTCCTCCTTGCCCAGGCTGCTGCCAAAGCCGGCCGCTTCGGCCTGCCTCAGCAAAGTGCGTTCGCGGAGGATCTCGTTCCAGACGGTCGCCCGGACCTGCTCGGTCACCTGTGCATCAACGGTCTGACCGAAATCGTTCCGATAGCTGTCCAATTCATCGCTGACGCGCCGTTCGAACTCAATGATGCCAACGTCCTCGCCGTCGATGACGCCGACGGCACGGTCCTCCAGGCCGATACCCCGGTTGCTGAACAGGTCGGTCAGGATGAAGGCCACCATGGCACCTCCCACCAAGACTAGCAATAAACCGCTTCGTTCGCGGATCTTTCCAATGATCGCCATCAGGGGTATCGTTCAAAAAGGGCTGCAAATATACACCTCTGGGCCTTAGGCCTTGTAGCCCTTTTCCGTGTCAATGACCTCGATCCGGACCTTGTCGATCCGACTGTGGACCACTTTGGATACCGTGAACCGGAAGGGACCTTCCTCGATCACGGCACCTTCCTCGGGGATCTCCCCGGTCAGATGCAACAGATACCCTGCCAGGGTTTCGTATTCATCGCTCTGTGGTAGCTGCAGCCCGAGCTCATCCGACAGGTGGGACACCTCCGTCCTGGCACTTACCGCGTAGTGATGATCGCCGATCCGATGGACCTCCGGATCGCCTTCATCGTGCTCATCCTCGATATCGCCCACAATGGTCTCAACGGCGTCCTCGATGGTCAGCATGCCTGCCGTTCCACCGAACTCATCCACCACCACCGCCACATGGCTGCGTTGCTTGGTGAACATCTGGAGCACCTGATCGGCGGGCATGGTACCCGGGATGAAGTCCACCGGTCGCAGGATGGAACGGATGGAACGAGGCCGACGGAACATCTCGTAGCCGTGAACGTACCCAATGATATTGTCGATGCTCCTTCGATAGACGAGCATCTTGCTCAGTCCCGATCTCACAAAGCGTTGGTGCAGCACCTCCACCGACTCCTCCACGTCGATCGCCTCGATCTCCGCCCTCGGTACGATGAGATCGCGGGCCTTGGTGCTGCTCAACGCCAAGGTATTCCTAAAGTATTCCACTTCCGCATCAAGGTCCTCCTGACCGCTTTGGCTCTCGGAGATCTCCTTCAGGAAATCGTCCAGGTCCACTCTTCCGAAGGCCACCTGTCCCCCCTTTCCCTTAACACCGAACAAGCGCAGAAGACCTTCACTGATGCCGGTCATCAGCATCATGGGAAGCCAAAGGAGGAGGTACATGGCCCTAAGCGGCACGGCGAACAGGGCCAGCGCCCCGTTGGGATCGACCCGGAACAGGGCCTTCGGCAGGAACTCGGCGAACACGAGGACGATGATCGTGGATATCGCCGTTTGCGCCAGCAGCAGGAACACCTCGTTCGCGCTCACCGAAAGGAGCCATGGTTCCAGCGTGCGTGCCATCACGATACCGAAGATCACCAGCGCAATGTTGTTCCCCAGCAACAAGGTCCCGATCAATCGTTGCGGCCGCTCCAGGATACCACCGATCAGCCGAGCCCACCATGTTCCTTGTTTGCGATGAAGCTCGGTATACAGTTTGTTGCCGCTGACGATCGCGATCTCCAGGCCCGAGCACAATGCCGAGCCCAACAGAGCAGCGATCAGAACGATGAGATCAGCGGTTGCCATGGTCAGGGGCTATCCATGCTTGGCGGGCTCAGCCACTACGGCCTGCCTCCCGGTCCTCCATGGCCTCCAGTTTCCGCCGTGTGAAACGCCGGAACGCGAACATGGCACCTGCGATCATGGGGAACCACAACCACTGCCTGCCCTCCTGCCAGCCAAACTGGTAAAGGGCCCAGAGAGCGGCCAGGAACGTGGCAATTGCCACGGCCGCCCAGAAGTGCTCCATCAGCCTATTGAGCTTGCGCATCTGCAGCTAAGGTATCGCCATCGTCGACATAGAGGGTCCCTGTGATCTGCCGGATGGTGTACTTCGAAAAGTCCTCATTGGCCTCCAAACCGATACCGTGGATCACATCGCGATCACGAGCGATCCGGACCGGCTTGTCCGTGTATACCCGGTCCGAATCCTGGCTCCAGATCAGGTGTTCCGTTTCGAGGCGTTCTCCCTTCCGGTTCACGAAGACCACGTTCTCCCTGACGATCATGCGCTCCGCATCCGGGAGTATCGTTCCACGCCTCGCTGAGAGGACACTACCCGGGGCGCCTGCGCGGTCGAAGAAGGTCAATTCCAAACCATCACCGAGCTCCGTGCGCCGATCTTCGCGGTGCATGAACTCCTCGATCCTTCCAGCAGCAAGCCGGTTCTGGATACGCCCGCTATCCGTAAAGAGATAGACCGCATTGAAGGTGACCTTGTCAGGTCCACTGTCCGACACCTCGACCGCCGCCACACGGTCGAGGTCGTTCTTACAGGCTGCGAGCATGATCAGGACTATGCCCCACACGATGCTCGTTGCGACAGGCGACATCAGCCCGGGTAAGGGTTTCACTTCCGGACGCGAACGGTCGTGGTCTCGTTCCAACCGCCGCAGGTAACCTGATAGGATTGCCCCTCTGAAAGCTGGTGGAAGAAGGCCTTGCTCTGTTCGGGGAACCTGGCTGCGCATGCGTTCATGCGCTCGGAGGCCTTTTCCGCGACCGAGGGGTCGAGGCTCTTGGCACGCTGGTACTGGTCATATGCGAGCCAGTTCGGGCCCCAAACCTCCGGTTCTGAACAGCCTGAAGCCGAAGCAGCGATGGCATTACCGATGAGCATCAATGCTTCACCGTTCTTGGGATCCACCTGAAGGACCTGGTTCGCGAAGCTCCGTGACTGGGTATGGGCACCGGTCGCACTTGCCACCTGTCCGGCTTTGAGCAGGTACTTGACCCGATCGGAACAATCCGGGCACAGGTCCACAGCCTCCTTCATGTACCTCAACGAACCCGATAGCTCACCCTTTTTGGCCAGGAACAGGCCAAGACTGTACGCGCTTTCACTGCTTGGGTCAGCCCTGTGCACCGCCTCTGCAAGTTGCTGATAAACAGCGGCATCGGTACATTCCTTCACGTTCAAGGCCTTGAGCAAACGGGTCTTGAGCTCCATATCGTCCGGGCGTTCCGCCAGCAGCTTATCCGCAAGTCCGGAGATATCCTCGCAATCTGCCACGCGGAAGAACAATTCGTTCACGTTGTCGCGGGCTTTCTCGTAAAGGTTACCACCCTCGTCCTCTCCATCCTCACTAGAGCTCGCGGATGCCAGGTTGGCCTCGATATGACCCATGACCATGACGTAATCCTCCACCATCCGCTCCTTGCTCACCTTTCCTTCCTGATTGAGGTTGTACAGGTCCTGGTAGTATGCCGCCAAGGCACCAGCCTCGCTCTTGGAGCCTCGCTCGGAAATGGAAGACTCCAACAAGGCCAGGATCTCCTCACTTCGATCAGGCACGTAGCGAAGCATTTCTATCGCTTTCCGTCCCTGCACATAGCCTCTTTGATCGAACGCTTCGATCCGTTGGTCATAGACCATCAGGAGCGAGTCGACGAGCAACGCCTTGGTGGCCGGATCTTTCTCCCGATCCAGAAAATACCGTCGTATCCGTACACCGTCGATGTACATGTTCTTGCTCGAAGCGGGGCAGACGCGCATGGCCTGCCTCCATGGTCCGATGGCATCCGTGTAGCTTTTCTGCTTGACGAATTCCTTGTACAAGGAAAGGCTCTGCACGCACAATGTGCTATCGTCTGGGGTGGCACCGTACTTGCCCTGGGCGCTGACCAGCCCCGGCAGGAGCAGGGCCATGGACATGATCGTTGCAGTCCTTCCAATGGTCTTCGTTCGTTCCATCATTCTATCCTTCTTTTCTTGAACCAGCGTTCACGCAGGTCCGGGGTGATCGAGAACCCCAGGAATACGTTCACGAAGCGTTCCTCAATGGCGTTGTTGTTGCGTGTTCCTCTCCGGCCAAGCTCCGCCCCGAAATTGATCCGGGAGCGGGTGGACATGGCCAGGACCGGTATGGATGTCCCAAAGCTCATGCCGATCTCCTTGAGCTGCTCTCCCTGCACCACGAGATAATCCTCCAGGTAACGCACGCCCATGCGATAGGTCATGCGACCAAGGAGCTTGCCTCCCCGGCCTCCCAGGGGGTTCCAGGACGCCCCCAAGGCGTAGGTCCTGCTGCGCCCGACCTCCTCCGGAAGGCTGGCGTCCGGAAGCTCGATCCGGGTGTTGCTCCAATCGCGTTGCCTGAGCTCTCCGCTGATCTGCCATTTCCCGTTCGTGAAGCTCACACCAGCCCCCCAGAGCAAAGGCAGCAGCACATTGCCGCGAACGCTCTCCTGGTAGCTGATGGTATCGAGAAAGGTCTCGACCCCGAACACACTGCGACTGTAGGAATTCACCATCTCGGTGCGACGGGCATTGATGCGCGTCGGGAGTTCCAACGTGGCCCCTACCACATACCGCCACGGTCGATCATCCTCATTGAGCCGCTTGCGCGTCTCCCCCTGCCACATGAGCCCGATATCGAACACAGGATCGAACAGGATGAGGGTGGAAGCCACCCTGGTGTTCACGTAGTTC
>JAGQVN010000273.1 GCA_020437905.1 Flavobacteriales bacterium | reverse complement strand
TTCGGAGGTTCTGTTGTGCCTGTGGGGTGCGCGCCTGCTGCACTTCGGGTTGAGCGGTAGGCAGGCCGGCCCTCACCAGAAAGGTCACCACATCATTGTTGACCCGCTGGACCATCGCCTTGAACAGCTCGAACGACTCCAACTTGTATATGAGCAGGGGATCTTTCTGCTCGATGGTCGCGTTCTGCACATTGCGGCGCAGGTCATCCATTTCCCGCAAATGCTCCTTCCATTCGTTGTCGATGATGGCCAGCGTGATGAACTTCTCGATACTGGATGATAGCTCACGCCCTTCACTGCGGTATGAGCGTTCCAGGTGCGCCACCACCTGCATGGTCCGTACACCGTCGGTGATCGGCACAACGATGTTCTCATACTGCGCTCCTTGATTGAGGAAGACATCGCTGATCACTGGAAGGGCCTGCCGTGCGGTCGCTGCGCTCCGTCGCTCGTATGCTTCCAGCGCCGCGTCGAAGACCTTGTCGGTCAGTTCGTTCGATCCGATCTCCCGGAACTCCTTTTCGTTCACCGGGCTGTCAAGGTGAAGTTTCCGGAACAGGTCCAGCCGGAATCCTTCCAGGTCCTGGACATCGTGGTACATCTCCACGATGTTCCGCGCCACTTCGTGGAACATGTTCAGGATATCCAGCTTCAGACGTTCACCGAACAGGGCGTGGTGGCGTCGCTTGTAGATCACCGTACGCTGACTGTTCATCACGTCATCATACTCCAGCAGTCGCTTGCGTATGCCGAAGTTGTTCTCCTCCACCTTCTTCTGTGCCCGCTCGATGCTCTTGGTGACCATGCCATGCTGGATCACTTCACCCTCCTTCAGCCCAAGGCGGTCCATGAGCTTTGCGATGCGTTCGCTTCCGAACATGCGCATCAGGTCGTCCTCCAGGCTCAGATAGAACTGTGAGGACCCCGGGTCGCCCTGGCGACCTGCCCGTCCGCGGAGCTGCCTGTCCACGCGACGGCTTTCGTGTTTTTCGGTACCAATGATCGCCAGGCCACCGGCCTCCTTCACACCAGGCCCCAACTTGATGTCGGTACCCCTGCCGGCCATGTTGGTGGCGATGGTCACCGTTCCTGCCAGACCGGCGGTGGCCACGATCTCCGCCTCACGCTGGTGTTGCTTGGCATTGAGCACATTGTGCTCGATCCCACGCATCTTCAACATCTTTCCCATCAACTCGCTGACCTCCACGCTCGTGGTACCGACCAGGACCGGACGCCCGGCATTGCGCAATGCCACGATCTCCTCGATGACCGCATTGTATTTCTCGCGTTTGGACTTGAAGACCATGTCCTCGTTGTCGTGGCGGGCGATCGGTCGGTTGGTTGGGATCACCATCACATCCAGCTTGTAGATGTCCCAGAACTCCTGTGCCTCCGTTTCGGCCGTACCGGTCATGCCGGCCAGCTTGTGGTACATGCGGAAGTAGTTCTGCAGGGTCACCGTGGCATAGGTCTGAGTGGCTGCCTCCACCTTCACCTTTTCCTTGCTCTCGATGGCTTGATGCAGACCGTCGCTGTATCGACGGCCCTCCATGATGCGACCGGTCTGTTCGTCGACGATCTTCACCTTGTCATCCATCACCACATACTCCACGTCCTTCTCGAACAGCGCATAGGCACGCACCAACTGGTTCACCGTGTGGATGCGCTCGCTCTTGATGCCGAAGTCCCGCAGGAGCTCATCCTTTTTCTTCGCTTTCTCTTCCAGGGAGCCTTCCGAACGTTCGATCTCCGCGATGGTGGCCCCGACATCGGGAAGGATGAAGAACTGCTCGTCGCTCACGTCGGCACTGATCAGATCGAGCCCCTTTTCGGCCAGCTCGATGCTGTTGTGCTTTTCTTCGATCACGAAGAAGAGCTCAGCGTCGACCTTGGGCATCTCCTTGCCCTGGTCCTGCAGGTAGTAGTTCTCGGTCTTCTGAAGGTGGGCCCGGATGCCGGGCTCGCTCAGATACTTGATCAAGGCCGTGTTCTTGGGCAGTCCTCGATGTGCCCGCAACAGGGCCATTCCTCCTCGTTCCAGGTCCTCCTTGCTCGCGGTCCCATCGTTGAGCCCCTTCAGCGCCTCCTTGGCCTCAGAGAGCAGTTTGGTCACCAGTTTCTTCTGCGCCGCATAGAGCTTTTCGACCTTGGGCTTGTACTCGTCGAACTGATGCACCTCACCCTTCGGGGTGGGACCCGAGATGATCAGCGGGGTCCTTGCATCGTCGATCAAGACGGAATCGACCTCGTCCACGATGGCAAAGTGGTGCTTGCGCTGGACCAAGGCGGAAGGCGCATGCGCCATGTTATCGCGCAGATAGTCGAAGCCGAATTCATTGTTCGTGCCGAAGGTGATGTCGGCCAGGTAAGCTTTCCGTCGTTCCGGGCTGTTCGGCTGGTGCTTGTCGATGCAATCCACCCGAAGCCCATGGAACTCATAGATGGGCCCCATCCATTCACTGTCCCTTTTGGCCAGGTAATCGTTCACGGTCACCACGTGCACCCCACGGCCCGAAAGCGCGTTCAGGTAGACCGGAAGCGTCGCCACCAGGGTCTTCCCTTCACCGGTGCTCATTTCAGCGATCTTGCCGCGATGGAGCGCCACGCCTCCGATCAACTGGACGTCGTAATGGACCATGTCCCAGGTGACAGGGGTGCCTGAAGCATTCCACGAATTGCTCCAGATGGCGTACTCGCCTTCGATGCGGATGCTGTCCCGATCCGTGGCCAGTTCCCGATCCAGGTCCGTGGCCTTGACCCGCACTTCGTTGGAGGTCGCGAATCGGCGTGCGGTCTCCTTGACCACGGCAAAGGCTTCCGGAAGGATCTCTTCCAGTACCGATTCGATCTGCTTGAGGATGCCCTCCTCCAACTTGTCGATCTGCTCGTAACGGTCCTCCCGAGCATGGATGTCCATGTGCGGGTCAGCCTCGATCTCAGCGCGAAGCGCGTCGACCTTGGCCTGGTCCTCACGCACATGCTCAGCGACCCTTTCCCGGAGCAAGGTCGTACGACCCCGGAGTTCATCATTGCTCAAGCCATCCAGCTTTGAGGATTCCTCCTTGATCCGTTCAACGGTCGGGGCCACCTCCTTCATATCGCGGGAGGCTTTGTCGCCGAACAGGGACTTCATGGTCTTGGTGAGCGTACCGATCATGGTGGCAAAGGGATATGCTTCGATAGAATGTCGGGCCGCCAGGTATGCCCGGCGGAGGGGCGGCAAAGGTAGGGCTCCCCTGGAGCACGTTCCATGCCATGGCGGCTGACCCGGTCAGATCGTCAGCGAATGAAAAAGCCCCGGTGTACACCAGGGCTTCGAGGACCGATCAATATCGGTCAGTATTCGTCCTCGTTGAAGAAGAAATCCTCCTTGGACGGATAATCGGGCCAGATGTCCTCGATCGTTTCGAACACCTCCTCATCATCCTCGATGGCCTGCAGGTTCTCCACGACCTCCAAGGGTGCGGCGGTACGCATTGCGAAATCGATCAGTTCATCCTTGGTGGCCGGCCAGGGAGCGTCCTCCAGATAGGATGCAAGTTCGAGTGTCCAGTACATGTCCTGTGCTCAGTTCCGTGAAAACGGCGGCAAATATATACGCATTGTTCAGGCAAGGTGGGCAACTTATCCACCGATCATGGGTCGGTCGGTCCGTTTCTGCCCAAGCAGCGCTCAAGCCCTGGGTGTCCAAGGGGTCTCGGGGATCTTCAGTTCCTTGTGCAGATGGCGGGCCAACATGAAGAACAGGTCGGACAATCGGTTCATGTAACGCACGGCTATCACGGCCGATCCACTTTCACCGTTCAGGGACACCATGCGCCTTTCAGCACGCCTGCATACCGTGCGGCAGATGTGTGCCTGTGAAATGCTGGGGTGGCCTCCCGGTAATATGAAGTTCCTGAGGGCAGGCAGGTCCTTCTCCCATTGGTCCATGGTCCGTTCCAGATCATCAATAGCGCTCTGTTCCACGTTCGGGACCCGCATCCGATCCGCTTCCTCGGTCGATGTGGAAGCCAGCCGCGATCCTATGGAGAACAGCTCGTGCTGGATCCGAAGAAGTGTCTCCCTGCACGCACGTTCAACGACCAGGTCCAGGAGCATGCCGACCTGGGCATTCAGTTCATCGACGGTGCCATAGGCCTCGATGCGGGCATCATCCTTGCTTACGCGGTCCCCTCCCAGCAGTGAGGTGGATCCCTTGTCCCCGGTCCTGGTGTAGATCTTCATAAGGTATCGGACTTGGTCGAAAATAGGCGTTCGGGTCCCTCGGTTCACAGACGCACCCGGAAGTGCTCCTTCGCTTGTCCGGAATGGAAGAACACCAGCCCCATGTGAAAAAGGTCGATGGTTACCATGACACGCGGTCGTTCTTGGATCGCCTTCCAGGCGTTCTCCATTCCCTGGCTCCAATGGATATCGTCCAGGACCAGCCAGGTGTTCGCATCCCCGTGAGTGGCGATCATCTCGAACAGTGCCAGCGTGGCATCCTCGGAATGATGTCCATCGATGAACGCCAGATCGATCGGGTCCAGTTCAGGAAGAAGACCGGGCAGGATATCTTGGAACCTTCCGCAGTGGGCGTGTATCTCCGAGTGCCCCACAGCAACGAATTGTTTGCGGGCCTGCTGATGGATCTCCGGACATCCTTCTATCGTGTGGACCTGTGAGTCCGGTGCTCCTTCCGCCAGGTACATGGTGCTGTGCCCGAAGCTGGTGCCCAACTCCAGGATCGTGCGTGGTCGACGGGCCTTTGCCAGACGAAAGAGAAGTTCCGCCTGGTGGACCGGTTTCATGGACGTTCTTGCGATCTCCCGGACCGTTCGCATCCCGCTGGGACCCCGACCAGGTCCGGCGCCATGATCGGTCACGGAGATCACCTGTGTATCGCGCAGCAGCTGAGCACGCAGCCTTTCCAGTTGCAAGGCGTTCGGCGGTGCTCCCTCCGCCCGGATAACACCGTCTATCAGGCCATACACGAAAGGGGAGTGCACTCCATGCCGTCCCGTGGCCGTCAGTTGATGCGCTATATAGCTGGGGATCCTCGAGATGGCCTGCCACATGGCGGGTGGAAAAGTAGTGCCACATTGGGATGATGCGTGGAAATACCTGATACTTGTCAGGGATGCGCATGCCATCCTGTTGGACTTTTGACTGTTTTGTCGAGCGCTGCCACCACCTTGAACTGCTATCACTGCGGTGACCCGTGCAGGAGTGAGCATGTGGATGCGGATGGACATGATTTCTGTTGTTCCGGCTGCCGGGCGGTCTACAGCCTGCTTCAGGAGAGCGGCCTATCCACGTACTATGAGCTGGAGAAGCGACCAGGGACCAAGGTGGGGCCTGCGCAGAGCGATGAGTGGCGATCGGAGGTCTTCGATATACCGCAGGTCCAGGACCGGTTGATCTCCTTCCGGGAGGGTGGAATGGCCCGTGTGACCTTCACCGTGCCTCAGATGCACTGCAGTTCCTGCATCTGGCTGCTGGAGAACCTGGACCGTGTCGAGCCAGCGATCATGCGCTCGAGGGTCCGATTCGGAGAGAAGAGCCTGAGCATCACGTACCGCGATGACCACATCGGCCTGCGTGGAGTGGTGGAGTTGCTTCGCAGGATCGGATATGGTCCTCGCATAGTCAATGGCGAAGAGGATGCTGGGAAGCGGCGCATACCCCGGGACTTGTACGTCCGACTGGGAGTGGCGGCCTTTGCCTTCGGCAACATCATGCTGTTCAGTTTTCCCGAATACCTCGGAGCCACGGACCAGGACCATACTCTTCGACGCGGGTTCCAGTGGTTGAGCCTAGTGTTCGCACTGCCTGTGGTCCTCTATGCGGCCGCTGGTTTCTTTCGCTCCGCATGGACGGGGATCCGCGCTGGGACCACGAACATCGACCAACCCATTGCCCTGGGCATCATCGCGCTCTTCGGGCGCAGCCTCTATGAGGTCGTGTCGGGGGTGGGACCCGGTTATTTCGACAGTCTGGCCGGCCTCGTGTTCTTTCTGCTGGTCGGGCACTGGTATCGCTCCTTTGTGTATGGCTCACTGAGCTTTGATCGATCCCTGAACGACTTTCTTCCGCTGGTGGTGATGCGGAAACGCGGTCAGCAGGAAGAGGCCGTACGGGTCGATGAACTGGACGTGGGGGATCAATTGATCGTGCGGGACCAGGAACTGGTGCCGGTGGATGGCCTGTTGATCGATGGTCCTGCCAGCATCGACAACAGCTTCATCACCGGTGAACCCTTGCCTGTGATCAAAGTACCCGGGGATCAGATCGCTGCCGGTGGGCGTCAACGGGGGGGCAGCATCACCGTGCAGGTCGTTCGCACGTTCAAGGAAAGCCAACTGAAGCGATTGTGGGAGGAGCATGGTTCGAACGAGAGCGATCGCCCGGTCATGGGACGGCTTGTGGACAAAGTGGCTCGACGGTTCATCTTCTTCGTACTTGCGGTCGCCGGTGCTTCGGGGTTGTTCTGGGCCGGTCGGGACCCGGCTATGGTCCTTCCGGTGATCACGGCCGTGTTGATCGTCGCCTGCCCATGTGCGTTGGCGCTCAGCATGCCGTTCACCTATGGTCATGTGACCCGCTTGCTGGGGAAGCGAGGGCTGTTCCTGCGAGAGGCGGAGGTCGTAGAGCGAATGGCTGACGTGGACACCTTGGTGCTGGACAAGACAGGGACCCTGACCGAGCGTGAAGCACATGTGCTCCGGTTCACGGGACCGCCCCTGTCGGCTTCCGAGCAAAGCAGGATCCGGAGCCTGGTCGCTCAGAGCGCACATCCGCTCAGCCAGGCGATCTATCAGGGATCGAACGCAACCCTATGCACGGTCTCAGATTTCAAGGAACATGCCGGGTCAGGCCTTGAGGGCGTGGTGGATGGATGCCGGGTGCGCATGGGGTCGCATGCTTTCGTGGATGTCGATGAGCGCCATGAGGGGCAGGTACAGGTACTGATGGATGGCATCCATCGCGGCGCTTTTCTGATCGCCAAGCGTCCGAGACCGGGGATGCAGGCGGTGCTTCGTGCGCTGGGTCGGCGCTATCCGCTCCATCTGCTTACTGGTGATGTGAGCGTGGACCAGGAAGTGGCCGAATGCTTTGACAGGGAACGCACCCATGTGCGGTGTACACCGGCCATGAAGGCCTCCACGGTGGAGCGCATGGGGTCCGAGGGAAAGCGTGTGATGATGGTCGGTGATGGGCTGAACGATGCGGGTGCCCTGCATCGCAGCCATGTCGGAGTGACCCTGTGCGAGAGCACTGTTGCGCTGACCCCTGCCAGTGATGCGATCCTGGACGCAGGTCGGTCCGATCTGCTGCCTGGAGCGCTGCTACTGGCCAGGAAGGCCCGGAGCATCGTGTTCACAAGCCTGGTCCTGTCACTGCTCTATAACGTGATCGGGCTGAGCTATGCCGTGACGGGTGCATTGACCCCGTTGATCGCGGCTATCTTGATGCCCCTCAGCTCGGTGACGGTCGTGGGTTTTGTGACCATGGCCGTGCGATACGCGGCTTCGAGAAGCTTACCTGACGATCGTCAGGATGGCCGGTGATGCGTGTCACGGATCGTGCGAACGTGCATGTGGAGTTTTGGTGCGCTTTATTTGCAACTGATGAACATCATCTTCCTGCTCATTGCCGCCAGCACCGTGGTCGCCCTGATCTTTCTAGCTTCATTCATCTGGGCTGTACGTACGGGGCAATTCGACGATGATCGCGCACCGGCGATCCGCATCCTGGATGGTCCGGGACGGAGCAAGGAGGACATGAACGAACGCAAAGACCGCTGATCCAATGATGGAGCGATTTCAGTACGACAACAAGATCGTCAATGCCTTTCTCACGGCAACGATCGTATTCGGCATTGTTGGGATGTTGGTGGGGCTCACTGTGGCCGTTCAGATGGTGGTCCCGAGTTGGAACATCGCCGAATGGCTTTCGTTCGGACGATTGAGGCCCCTGCACACGAACGCGGTGATCTTCGCATTCGTAGGCAACGGTCTGTTCGCAGGGATCTATTACAGCCTGCAGCGCCTGCTCAAGGCCCGCATGTTCAGCGACGTGCTGAGCTGGCTTCATTTCTGGGGCTGGCAGGCGATCATCGCCGCTGCGGCGATCACGCTGCCTTTGGGTTTCACCACGGGCAAGGAGTACGCAGAGCTGGAATGGCCGATCGACATTGCGATCACCCTGGTCTGGGTCGTTTTCGGCATCAACATGTTCGGTACCATTCTCAAGCGCAGGGAGCGGCATCTCTATGTGGCCATCTGGTTCTATATCGCCACCTGGGTCACGGTGGCCATGCTTCACATCGTGAACAGCATGGAAATGCCCGCCGGGATGTGGAAAAGCTACAGCTGGTACGCCGGTGTTCAGGACGCCCTGGTGCAGTGGTGGTACGGGCACAACGCCGTGGCCTTCTTCCTGACGACGCCGTACCTGGGCTTGATGTACTACTTCATGCCCAAGGCGGCCGACCGCCCGGTCTATTCGTACAAGCTGTCCATCATACACTTCTGGGCGCTGATCTTCATCTATATCTGGGCCGGTCCCCACCACCTGCTTTACAGCTCGCTTCCGGAATGGGCCCAGAGCCTTGGCGTGGTCTTCAGCATCATGCTCATTGCTCCCAGCTGGGGGGGTATGCTGAATGGACTGCTCACGCTCAGAGGAGCCTGGGACCGGGTCCGGGAAGATCCGATCCTGAAGTTCTTCGTGGTGGCGGTAACGTGCTATGGCATGGCCACCCTGGAAGGACCCTTGCTCAGCACCAAGTTCTTCAATAGCATCAGTCACTTCACGGATTGGACCATCGCGCACGTCCATGTCGGTGGTCTGGGATGGAACGGCTTCCTGACCTTCGGGATGATCTACTGGCTC
>JAGQVN010000272.1 GCA_020437905.1 Flavobacteriales bacterium | reverse complement strand
TACACCAACAACTTCGCGCATGTGAAACAGGCGCACGAAGAGCTTGAGGTGGGCGGCGTGATCATCAACAACGTGCCAGGCTTCCGCGTAGATAGCATGCCCTACGGCGGCATCAAGGACAGCGGCCTTGGTCGCGAAGGGCTGAAGTACGCTATGGAGGAGATGAGCGAGCCGCGTCTGATCGTCTACTGATCGGCCGAGCCCTTCTCCAGTTTCTCGATCCGGTCCACGATCTTGTCAAGGTTGCGGAAGTGGATGTAGCTCTTCCGGTACTTCTGCACTTCGAAGGCGGGTGAGCCCATATAAGCCTCGCCCACTTTCGTGTTCTTGCTGATCCCGCTCTGCGCCGCGATGATCGTGCCGTCCGCGATCTTCAGGTGGCCGATGATGCCCACCTGTCCACTGAACATGCAGTTCTTACCGATCTTGGTGCTGCCCGCGACCACCCCACCGGCCGCGTAGTAGGTGTTCTCACCGATCTCCACGTTATGCGCGATATGGATCAGGTTGTCGAACTTGACGCCCTTGCGGAGGATCGTGGAACCCAGCGTGGCGCGGTCGATCGCGCAATTGGCCCCGATCTCCACATCATCCTCCAACACCACGTTCCCGATCTGCGGGATCTTCTGTCCACCGTCCGGACCGGTGGCGAAACGAAAGCCATCGCTGCCCAACACGGTCCCACTGTGGATGATGCAGTTCTTCCCGATCACACAATCCGAATAGACCTTCACCCCGGCAAAGAGCGTCGTGTCATCGCCGATGGTCACGTTATCGCCCACATAGCACTGCGGGTAGATCTTCACGTTGTTCCCCAGTTTCACGTTCTCCCCGACGAAGGCGAGTGCACCCACGTATGCATGCTCGCCCAGGGTGGCGCTTTCCGCAATGGCCGCTTGCGGTGAAACGCCCTTCTTGTCCAGCTTGATCGTATTGTACAGCTCCAGGACCTTGGCAAATGCTCCCTGGGCATCCGCTACCCGCACCAAGGTGGTCTTCACAGGCGCGTTCAGCTCATGGTCCTTGCCTATGATCACCACGCTCGCAGTGGTCGCGTAGACGTACTGGGTGTAGGCCGGATTGGCCAGGAAGGAGAGGGTCCCTGGACCGCCCTCCTCGATCTTGGAAAGCTTGGTCACGGTAGCGTTCTGGTCTCCTTCCACAGTACCCTGAAGGAGTTCGGCGATCTGCTGTGCGGTGAATTGCATGGTCTGGGAAAAGGTCGTCCAAGGTATGCGCTGACAGGTGTTGGCGAACTTTGTCGGAACATGTCCTCGCTCGACATCCGTGAAAAGGTGCGCCTGCTGCCCCACCAGCCGGGGGTGTACCAATTCCTGGACTTCAGCGGACGGATCATTTACATCGGCAAGGCGAAGGACCTGCGGAACCGGGTCGGCAGCTACTTCAACAAGCAGAAATACGAGACCGGCAAGACCGCCAAACTGGTGTCGAACATCGTGGATGTGGAAGTGATCGTCGTGGCCACCGAGTTCGATGCCTTGCTCCTCGAGAATTCCCTGATCAAACAGCATCAGCCACGTTATAACGTGATGCTGAAGGATGACAAAAGCTACCCTTGGATACGCATCCGGAACGAACGCTTCCCACGCGTGGAAGGGATGCGCAACCCCGAAAAGGACGGCGCCGAATACTACGGACCCTATGCCAGTGCGCGGGTCATGAAGACCGTGGTGGAGCTGGTGAACCGCATGTACAAACTGCGGAACTGCAATTACGACCTGAGCAAGAAGAATGTAGAGCGCGGCAAGTACAAGCGTTGCCTGGAGTACCACATGGGCAACTGCAAGGCACCCTGTGAGGGCCTGATCTCCGAAGAAGAATACCACGCGGACATCAAGGTGATCCGCCAGATCGTAAAGGGGCGTACCCGGGGTGTGGCGAAACTGCTGCGCGAGGAAATGCAGGCCCATGCCGAGGCCCTGCGTTTCGAACAGGCGGAGGTGTTGCGCGAACAGGTGGAGAAACTGGAGCGCTACCGGGCCAAGAACATGATCGTGCATGCGGACATCGAGGACGTGGACGTGTTCTTCCTGGCAAGCGATGGGGGCATGAGCTGCGTGAACTACCTGCGCGTGATCGACGGGGCCGTAGTGAACGGGATCAGCGTGGAGCTGAAGAACCACCTGGAGGAAAGCGGTGCCGACCTGCTGCAATTCGCGATCACCGAGCTGCGTGAGCGCTTTCGCAGTGATGCACCGGAGGTGATCGTGCCCTTCGACCCGGAGATCGACATGCCGGGCGTCATCTTCACCGTACCCCAGCGCGGCGACAAGAAAGCGCTGCTGGACCTGAGCGAGCGGAACGCGAAGTACTTCCTGATGGACAAGCGCAAGCAGGAGAAGCTCGTCGACCCGGAAGCGGCCACCAACCGTGTTCTGGAGCAGATGAAGGTCGATCTCCGCCTGAGCGAATTACCCATGCACATCGAATGTTTCGACAACAGCAACACGCAGGGCACGGACCCCGTGAGCGCCTGCGTGGTATTCAAGAACGCCAAGCCCAGCAAGAAGGACTACCGGCATTTCAACATCCGCACCGTGCAGGGGCCGGATGACTTTGCCAGCATGGAGGAGGCCGTGGAGCGGCGCTATGCCCGATTGGTCGCGGAGGCCGAACCCCTGCCACAGTTGGTGGTGATCGATGGCGGGAAAGGACAGCTCAGTGCCGCCATGGCCGCGATCGATCGGCTCGGCCTTCGAGGCAGGATCGCCGTGATCGGCATCGCCAAGAAGTTGGAGGAGATCTACTTCCCTGGCGACCCCTACCCCTTGCACATCGACAAACGGAGCAGCAGCTTGCGCGTGATCCAGCACATGCGCAATGAGGCGCACCGCTTTGGCATCACGCACCACCGAGGCAAACGCAACAAGCGCGTGATCAAGACCGGACTGGAAGGCATACCGGGCATCGGTCCAAGCACGGCGAGCAAACTGCTCACCCGGTTCGGCAGCATCAAGGGCATACGGGAGGCATTGCCGGAGGATGTCGCAGCGGAGATCGGCACAAAGAAGGCTGAGCTGGTATTGAAAGGCCTGGCCAGCGCGTAGGCGGCTATCTTTCACACATGGAGCCCTGTGCCAATTGCGGCCAAGCATTCGACAGCGCGTTCTGTCCGGTCTGCGGACAGAAAAGGACAGCTCCCGGGATCCGGATCGGACAGGTCCTGAGCGACTTTGCATCGGGAGTCTTCAATGCGGAAGCCCCGATCTGGAAAACGTTCAGGGAGTTCATCGTTGCACCCGGCGTGCTGACCCGCAGATTCCTTGCCGGGAAACGAAAGGCCTACTCACCACCGGTGCGTTACTTCCTGTTCGGCGTGGCCTACTACTTCGTGATGCGCTGGCTGCTGAACTGGGACCCGGTCGATAGCGCCGTTCTAACGACGAGCGGGACCTCTCCGGCTGCCTCACCCGCGATGCAGGTGAACCATTGGATGAGCCGCAACGTGAATCTGCTGATCCCGATCTGGCTGATGATGCTGGCCGCGTTCGATAGGCTGCTGTTCCCTCGCATTCCCCTGCGTTGGGTGGAACGCCTGGTCCACTACCTCTTCGCCGCAGGCACCTATCTGCTCGTGGCCACCACATTGATCCCGCTCATCGTCCTCTGGCCCCCTCTGCACGCGATCAACTTCCTGGTCATCTTCGGCCTCATGATCTGGGCTTGCATCGCACTGCATGAACGAAAAGTCTGGAACGTGTTCAAAGCGCTGATCATGGTCCCCATCAGCTTCGTGCTCTACGTCATGCTCTGCAGTGCGTTGGTGGGGCTTTTGCTCGGGTTTCCGCTGAACGAAGTGTTCGCCGCTCCCGGCCGATGAGCCGCGTGACCATCCTGCTGCCGTTCCGCAACGCAGCGGAGACCCTGGACGCGGCGATCGCCTCCATCACGTCGCAGACATTCAAGGACTGGACCTTGCAGCTGATCGCTAACGGGGCCACGGCAAAGGAACTGGTCACCGCGGAGCATTGGGTCGACCGTGACCCACGGATACACCTGATCCACGAAGACCGCCCGGGAATCGCACATGCCCTGAACAGTGGCCTGAGCGCCGCCAATAGTGCATACATCGCCCGGATGGATGCCGACGACATCAGCCATCCCGAACGGCTTGCGAAGCAAGTGGCGTGCCTGGACTCTCATTCGGAGATCGGCGTGTTGGGGACGTGCACGCGTTTCGAAACATCGGTGGAAAAGAGCAGCGGCATGGCCTGGTTCGTGGCTTGGCAGAACGGGATCATCACCCCTCGCGAGCACTATGTGAAGCGTTTCGTGGATGCTCCGCTGGCCCACCCGACCGCCATGTTCAGGCGGGACCTCGTGGACCGTTTCGGGGGCTACGACACCGGACCTTTGCCCGAGGACCACGAACTGTGGTTGCGGTGGATGCACCACGGGGTGCAGTTCGCGAAACTGCCGCAGGAATTGTTGACCTGGCGCGACCATCCTGATCGCCTCAGTCGCAATCATCCCAATTACAGTGTCGATGCATTCTTCCGCACCAAAGCCTGGTGGATCGCGAAATGGTACGCACGCAAGTTCCCAGGTGACCATCCTGTCATCATTGCTGGCACCAGTGGCATTTGTCGCGATCGGGCGAAGCTGCTCGAGGACGAGGGGATGCGCATCACCGCGTTCACCGATGTGAAAAAGCGCGAGGTGTCCGGATACAGCTTCATTCCGCATGATGAATTACCCGGTCCAGGTGAGGCGCTGGTGATCTCCTTCATCAGCCAGCGAGGGACTGGCGATCGGATCGCGGCCTACCTCGCATCACGAGGCTTGGTAGAGGGTCGGGATCTTGTGCTCGCCGCATAACGGTGACTTTCATCACCGAAGCTGAACCTGCTTTGCGGGACATTTGCATCCTCAATCAGTCCATCATGCGGTCCTTCTTCCTGTTGCTCACGTGCATTATCGGCCAACTGCTGTCCGCCCAATCGGTGGGCGATCGCACCCTTGTGGTGGAAGAAATGGTGATCCCCGGCATGCCTGGTGTGCAGTCCTTTGCCTGGGGCCAGCACAATGGCGAGTGGTTGATGATCGGGGGGCGCACGGACGGCCTTCACCGGTTCCAACCCCCGTTCTCGTTCCTTGCTTCGGACAATAACGTCACTGCCTATGTGGTCGACCCGCTGAACGCTCAGGTCTGGTCCGCTTCCTTGTCCGGTCTTCCCACATCGATGTTCGAGCAATTGCAAAGCACGAACATGCCTTTCGCCCAGCGCGACAGCATGCTCTACGTGGTGGGGGGGTATGGCTATTCCGCTTCAGCGAACGATCACATCACTCACCCCTACTTGTGCGCCATCCATGTGCCGGGCATGATCAACGCCATCAAGAACGGGCAGTCCATTATCCCGCATGTCAGGCAGGTCATGGACCCCTTCCTTCAAGTGACCGGTGGACAGCTTGGCCTGATGGATGACCAGTTCTTTCTGGTGGGTGGACAGCGATTCATGGGCCGCTATAATCCGATGGGCCCGAACCAGGGGCCCGGCTTTGAACAGCAGTATACCAATGCCATCAGGCGCTTTACCATCGATGACAATGGTGTGGACCTGATCATCGCGGATACGAGCAGCACGATCGACACCTTGGAACTGCATCGCAGGGACTACAACATGCTTCCGCAGATCTTCCCGGATGGCGCTCCGGGGTTCACGGTCTTCTCGGGGGTATTCCAATATGCACAGGACCTTCCTTGGTTGAACACGGTGGATGTGACCGATTCCGGGTATGTCGTTGTGCCGGGGTTCGAGCAATTGCTGAACCAGTACCATACCGCCCATCTCCCGGTCTGGGACAGCACGGCGAACATCATGCGCTCCATTTTCTTCGGCGGGATCTCGAGGTATTTCTACGATCAGCAGGGTGTGCTTTGGGATGATCAGGATGTACCCTTTGTGAACACCATCAGTATGGTGGAACGGGACGGCAGCGGAGTTCTACAGGAGGTCGCCCTGGACCAGATGCCCGCATTGCTGGGATCCGGTGCAGAGTTCATACCATCGTCCGGTGTACCAATGCACCCCATGGGTATTCTGCGCCAACACGCACTTTCCGGTGATACAGTCCTTGCCGGTTACATCGTTGGTGGCATTGAGAGCACCGCTCCGAACATCTTCTTCTCGAACAATGGGACGCAAAGTGACGCCACCGGGCGGATCTTCAAGGTCCTGTTGGTCTCCAATGGAAGCAACGCCATCAAGGAGCCGGATGCTGGTGTTTCCGGGATCAGGGTCCTTCCCGGTCATGGTGACGACATGCGCGTGGAAGTCTCCATGACCGAGGCCGACATGCTGGAGCTGGATCTGCTCGACAGTACGGGAAGACGGATCAGGATGCTTTTTGCCGGTCGCCTTCCAGCCGGGGAACATTCCTTCCCTGTCAGCTTTTCAATGCACGCCCCCGGGGTCTATTTTATCCGTTCCTCGATCACCACCGGGACAAGCACGATACAGGTGGTGCACTAATCGTTCGGGGTCAATCCAATACGCGCTCGGCACGCTTCGGCTTCAGTCGATCACGGACCAGCACAAGGTGTTCCTCACCACACTCCAAAGTGGCGATGCATCGACGCGGCATGCCTGTGCTCCAATGGCGATGTCCCGTGATCCCTTCGTGTGTGCAGAACTGCTCCAGATGTTCTCGGAAATGGTTCGCGGTGTTGAGTGCGTCCGGACCGAAGAAGTCCCAGTGAAAGCGCAGGAGCCCCATGCTATGCAAGCTTCTCGGACAATAACCGCATCTCCAATGCCGGGGACATCTGCTTGTACAGGATGCGATAGGTGGCTTCGCAAATGGGCATGTCCACCCCGAACTTCTCGTTGATGGCATGCACGCACTTCACCGCATGGTACCCTTCGGCCACCATGTTCATCTCCAATTGGGCGGCGCGCACACTGTACCCTTTGCCTACCATGTTGCCGAACTCCCGGTTGCGGCTGAATGTGGAATAGGCGGTCACCAACAGGTCACCCAGGTAGGCGGGCTCATTGATGTCACGAGTGATCGGATGCACGGCATCCACGAACCGTTCGATCTCCTGGATGGCCCGACTGACCAACACCGCCCGAAAGTTGTCCCCGTAACCCAGCCCGAACGTGATCCCCGCCGCCACGGCGATCACGTTCTTAAGGATGGAGGCATATTCCGTTCCGTAGATGTCATCACTGAGCGTGGTACGCATGAACCTGCCGCTCAACGCGGTGCCCATGATCTCCGCTTTGGTCTGATCCTGACAGGCGATGGTGAGGTAACTGAGCTTCTCCATGGCCACTTCCTCTGCATGGCAGGGTCCACAGATCACACCAAAGTCCCGCTCTGCCAACCCGAACCGGGTGAACAGGTACTCCCCGACGATCTGGTTAGTCTCCGGCACGATACCCTTCACCGCACTGAATACGGTCCGACCCTTCAGCACATCGCCGGGCAGCTGGCCCAAGGTGGCTTGGACATACGCTGAGGGGATCGCGACGACCAGGATGTCCGCTGAACGGACGACCACCTCGAGGTCCTGGTCCATGTGTATCCGGGATGGCTCGAGCTCCGCGCTACTGATGTAGTTCGGGTTATGCCTGTGCTTCCGCACATGCTCCATGATCGCCGGATCGCGGACCCACCAGGCAATGTCGGAACGATCCGTGCTGAGCAATTTCACCAGTGCCGTTCCCCAGGAACCAGCACCCAGCACTGCGATCCTCTCATCGGTCATCAGAATTGCACTTCGGTCTCCACTTCTTCCCCTTCACGACGGACCAAGACCTTGGCCTTATCGCCCTTATTGAATTGGCCCAAGCCCCTCATGTAGCTCATCATATCCGTTACAGGGACATCGCCCATCCGCACCACCACATCCCCGACCTTCAATCCAGCAGCTGCGGCAGGCTTGCCCTCCGTGATCCCGTCGATGCGCATGCCCTGTCCATCGTACATGTAATCCGGGACCACGCCCAGGGTGACCTTGAACCGCGGGGTCGATGCGCTGTCTGCATCCTGCGTCCTGGTGAAGGTCAATTTTCCGTCATCGTTCAGACTGCTCATCAACGCTTCGATATGGCGCGTGATCCGAAGCATTCCCTCATAGTTCACCTTTTCCTCATCGTCGCTGGGCTTGTGGTAGTCCTCGTGAGAGCCCGTGAAATAGTGGATGGCAGGAACCTCCTTCAGGTAGAACGAGGTGTGATCGCTGGGTCCGATGCCACTGGCGGTGGTCTTCACCTTGAGGTCTTCCACCAAGGTGCGCTCCACTTCGCTCCAAGCGGGTGAGGTCCCGACACCATTGATGCCAATGGTATTGGTGCTATCGAGCCGACCGACCATATCAAGGTTGATCATGTAGTTCAATGTCTCGATAGGAACCGTCGGGTGCTTGATCCAATAATTCGAGCCGAACAACCCCTTCTCCTCTCCACTGAAGGCGATGAACAGGTAATCGTTGCCGCGCAGATGGTCAAGCTCGGCAAGATCGCGAGCGAGCTGCATCATCACCGCCACGCCGCTCGCATTATCATCCGCCCCATTGTGGATGGCCGGTTCACCGCGATGCAGGGAACCATCGCTACCCATGCCCAAGTGGTCGTAATGCGCACCGATCACCACCACATGTTCCTTGCCATTGTCCAACATCCCGATCAGGTTCCGGGCGGTCAACTGGGGGCGCTCGATGGAGACGTTCATGACCACCGCATCATTGTCGGGTAAGGTCTTGTAGGCATCGCCCTTCAGGAATACGACCGGAATGTCCAGCGCGCCGAGCTTGGCGTTCAGCGCATCGCTCGGGTCCTCCGCGTTCGGGTCGTCGTTGTAGAACAGCACCGCACTGGCACCAAGCTCAGCGGCTTTCGCTGCGCGCAGCCTCAGGTCGTGGTACGTCAGGAATCTGGAGTGCGGATGGATGCCGTCCGGAGACCCGATGGACAGGGCTACGCAGCGACCCGCAGGGTCCTTGCCCGCGTAGTCGTCGTTCTCCAATTCCGGGGCCTGAATACCGTATCCGCACTTCAGCACCTTGGTGAGCGCTGAAGCGGACGCGCTGAAGGGCATTGGGTGAAAGTCCTCGCCGACTTGGAATTTCCTTCGACCGATCTGCAGGTCGTTGACCGCTCCCAACCGAGGCTCGCCTGCGAAGGGAAATTCCTGGACATAAGTAGCACTGTCACCATACGGCATCAGTCCGATGCTACCCATCTTCAGCGCGATGTAATCGGCCGCCAACCTTTCTCCGGCTGTCCCGGCTTCACGGCCTTCCAGCAGGTCGCTGGCCAGGTACTGGACATCAAAGCGCATCTGATCCTTGGCCTCCTGGTCTGACATGAACTGAGCGGAGGCTGAACAGGTCAGCAACAACAAGGGCAACAGCATTCCTTTCATGGCCGACGAAGATACTGCCTGACCAACGGCGGAAGAGGACTCAGGGACAGCCTGAGATGCGCATTCGGAGCATGTTCTTCAAGGCATCGCGATCTTGTGTCCATGCGCGTCCTTTCACTTCTCTCGGTCCTCACACTGATCGCATGCCAAAGCGGTCGGCCCGACCGCCCATTGAACAAATGGGGCGAGCCGACCCAGGAAAGGGTCTTATTGGCCCAGCAATCACGGAACAGTGATAGCCTTCTTGCCTTGCTCCTTTCGGAAGACCGTTCGATCTCGATGGCGGCGGCGCTCGCCTTGGGCAGCGTACAGGACAGCTCGACCATTCCGTGGCTGGAAGCCCAACTGGAGAACCTGCACCAAGGCGT
>JAGQVN010000271.1 GCA_020437905.1 Flavobacteriales bacterium | reverse complement strand
GGGCACATCCAGTACACCCGGAACATGGTGACCGGCGCCAGCACCGCCAACCTGGCAATCATCCTCGTGGACGCACGCAAGGGCATCCAGGAGCAGACGAACCGGCACGCCTTCATCGCTTCCCTGCTGGGCATCCCCCACGTGGTGTTCTGTGTGAACAAGATGGACCTGGTTGACTACGACGAGGCCGTGTTCGAGCGGATCAAGAGCGAGCTTGAGGACTTCAGCAGCAAGCTGGACGTGCAGGACGTGCGCTACATCCCCATCAGTGCACTGAAGGGCGACATGGTGGTGGAGCGGGGCACGAACATGGGCTGGTACCAGGGCCCCACGCTGATGTACCTGTTGGAGAACATCCACATCGCAGGCGACATCAACCACATCGACCGGCGCTTCCCGGTGCAGTACGTGGTGCGCCCACAGGACGACAAGTTCCACGACTACCGGGGCTACGCAGGGCGCATCGCGGGAGGCGTGTTCCGTGTGGGCGACGAGGTGCAGGTGCTGCCCAGTGGCTTCAGCAGCCGGATCAAGAGCATCGACACACTGGAGGGACCGATCCAGGAGGCCTTCGCGCCCATGAGCGTGACACTGACCCTGGAGGACGAGATCGACATCAGCCGTGGCGACATGCTCGTGAGCCCGAACAATCAACCCGAGACCACACAGGACGTGGAGGTGATGCTTTGCTGGTTCAATGAGCGGCCACTGGTGCCCAACGGCAAGTACGCCCTGAGACACACCAGCCGCGATGCACGCTGCATGGTGAAGGAGGTAAAGTACAAGATGGACATCAACACCCTGCACAAGGTGGAGGGCGACAAGGCCATCGGCATGAACGATATCGGTCGGGTCAGCCTCAGGACCACGGTACCTCTGGCATTCGACCCATACGACCGGAACCGTTCGACGGGCAGTGTGATCCTGATCGATGAAGGGACCAACGAGACCGTTGCTGCAGGAATGATCGTCTGAACGAAGGCCGATCCCGAACAAAAAAAGGCCGGATCACCGGCCTTTCTCGTTCACAGGAAAGCAGGATTACTTCAGCGTGAAGCGGATGGGCAGGTTGTACTGCACACGCACCGCTTTACCGCGCTGCTTTCCTGGCTTCCAGGGCGGCATGTTATTCACCACGCGCAGGGCTTCCTCATCACATCCACCTCCGATGCCACGCAGCACTTTTGAATCCTTCACCTTGCCGTCCTTATCGACCACAAAGGTGACGTAGACCACACCGCTGATCCCGGCGTCCGCAGCCATCTGGGGGTATTTCATCTGCTTGCCCAGGTACTTGAAGAGTTCCTGCTCCCCACCAGGGAACTGAGGCATCTCTTCCACAATAGTGAAGATCTGCTCCTCTTCCACGTTCTCCTCCGGAGCTTCGATCACTTCCACGATGGTCTCCTCATCGACCTCGGTATCCTCGATCTCCACCTCTTCGATCTCCTCGTCATCCTCCACGATCTCCAACACGGTGGTCGGTGCCGGAGGCGGGGGCGGTGGGGGCGGTGGTGTGGCACTGGGCGGAATGACCTCCTCCTCCAGGAACTCCAGGTCCAGGGTGCCCATTTCACTGTCCGTGCGATCGAACTTGGCCCATTCGAAGGCCACCAAGGTCATCGACAAGGCGCACAAGAGGCCGATGAGCAGGAAACTGGACTTCCGCTTCTCTAGATCGGCTTCGGGGTTCTTTCGGTTCTCCATGATCGATCGTGTTCGTTTACGTCCCTCCGTACACGGAACGCAGGCATCGGTTCAAAATTACACATCCTTACGACCTTTCGTGCTGTTCCTTGCTCCATCACGGCGCTTCAGATATACAACTCCAAGCAGCGCGCCCAAGGCGTTGGCGATCATGTCATTGACATCGGCGGTGCGGTCCGGAACAAAGGCATGTTGCATCCATTCGGTGGAGACCCCATAGGCTGTAGCCATCACTGCGGCTGTCCAATACACACGCATCGCACGTCGACCATCCGTATCAGCAATGTTCCATGCACGTGGGATAAGCACTGTAAGCACGGCAAAGAGCAGTGCATGCACCGGTTTATCCAGGCTGAACAGGTCCATCCAGGACCAGTCCGGCAGATCTTTTCCGGGGAGCAGGCACAGGACCAGGATCAATAGCGCCCATGCCAGGGCTGGCAGCGCTGCGGCTGGACGGATCAACCGACCAGTGCCTCGTATTCCGAGGCGCTCAACAGACCGTCCGGCTCAGCATCGGTCTTCACCTTCACCATCCACCCCGCACCGTAAGGGTCCTTGTTCACAGCGGATGGATCATCGTTCAGGGCCTGGTTCACCTCCAGCACAGTGCCAGCGATGGGCATGAACAGGTCGCTCACGGTCTTGACGGCTTCGACCGTACCGAAAACGGCCTCCTGCTCCAAGGTCTCCCCTTCTGTGGTGATATCCACGAATACAATATCGCCGAGTTCACCTTGCGCGAAATCCGTGATACCGATGACCGCCGTATCGCCCTCCATACGGACCCACTCGTGGTCCTTGGTGTATCGCAGGTCCTTGGGAATGTTCATGTGTTCGAGGTTGGTGCGCGAAGTTAGCGGGATGCAGGTATTTACTGGGTCAGTGTGAAACGAAGGCTGATACCGACGTTCGTGTTAGCACTGGGGAACGAGGTGGATATCACCGGTTTGTTCACCACCCGCTCGTAGAAGGCGCGCACGTTCAAACGCTGACTGATGACATAGTCCGCGGAGGCTTTGATGGAGACGATGTTCTGGCCGGCGGTCACCTGGTTCTGCTCCTCTGCGATCCGTCGGATCACGGTGGTGTTCTCGCGCAGGCTCAGGTCGACGCGCAGGTTCAGGTCGCTCTTGGGCCTGTTCCCCCCGATGGTCAATGGGAACTTCACGTTCCGCAATCGGTACCCGGTACCGATCACGTATTCCTTGCCACGCACCTCCGTGAGCTGATTATTGGTGAGGCCCAGGCTCAGGTTCCGGTCCGTGTTGTACTCGAACTTCGCCAGCAGACTGTTCTGGAGGGTCATGTCGAAATTGATGAAGGGCCGGATGACCTCTGATATGGTCACCACCGTGATCTGTCGTTCCGGCAGGAAGTTCATGGCCGCATCCCGGGTGAGGCCATCCGGTGTCCACAGCAGATTGGTCTGATACTGACCGATATTGAAGGTGCTTCGATAGCTGTGGTTGATCGTGAAGGTGCGGAACCACTTCTTGAAGGGTTCCATGCGCGACAATCCGTCGTATGTGATATCCCAATTCGGCAGCGGGAACATCTTGAACGGATCCAGCTTCACGCGCTCGGCGTTCTGACCGGAATAGGCTGCGATGAAGGAAGGGATGATGACATTCTGTGCGGTACCATAATACCCGGAGTAATAGCCACTGTCCGGATCGAACTCGGAGTTGACGTTCAGCTCACCGAGCCGTTCAGAGACCACTTGACGGTTGTCCAGGAACTGCTGGAAATTGGCGTTCACGAAATTGTCATCATCGCTGGCGAAGGTGGTCCCCCAGGTGATGATGCTGACGCTGAAGTTGCCGAAATCTTGCGGACTATCCTCGACATACGTCTGCAAGGAATCCCTCCAGCGGTAGAAGGAACTGCGGTTGCTGGAAATGGTCCTGTTCAACGACAGATCGATGCGGAGCCCCGTGAACGGTTCCAACTGCATGCGTCCGTTGATGGTCTCGGTGCGGGTGCTGGTGTAGGGGTTGAATATGGACTCGTTCTGGACCAACCAGCCCTCCTCCGCTGCGGTGGAGGCAAAGTCGCGGACCAGGTCACCGCTCAGGCCGTAGTTCTGTTGGCCCAACACGAACCCGATACCGGGTGCATCGAAATTGTCCATGCCGAAGACGTTCGTCTTGCGGTTGTAGCCCGGCAGCAGCGTTCCTCCGTTCTGGCTGTAGGTCACGTTCCCGTTCCGCACGACCATGACGACCCGCGCCAGGGCTTCCAGGATGTTGAACTTGTTCCCCTCCTTATCCTCATCCTTCTTGTCGTCCGTTTGACCTTTCTGGCCCGGCCGCGCCCGACCCGTGCCTCCTCTCGAGGCTCTGCCTTTGGAGTTGATCTTCTTAAGCCACTTGGACTTGTTGTACAGGTTCACAAAGTTGAACTGACCGTTCACGGAGATATTCTGGGAGTTCTGTATGACATGGCCCAGCGTATCCTGCTGGAAGGGCGCACGGTCCCATTGGTATCCCGCCGTGTACGCGGTGTTCGCAGTGATCCAGTCGGTGAGCGGGAACTTGTCCAGGGGAAGCTGATAGGTCAGGTTGACGGTATGATCATAGCCGGTCGTCTCCCCCCAGTTCTGCAAACTGGTGAGGACACTGTCCTTCCAGAGCTGATACTCGTCCTGGAACTTGGGGTCCACCCGTCCGGGGGTCTCACCGATCACCGCATTGTTGTTGGCGTTGAAATCAAGCTTCAGGGACTTGGTGATCTCGTACCGGAAGCCATACTGGCTGTTCCAATTGAAGTTCTTGTTGTAGGTGGGCAGGAGCGGGAGGCTCTCGATGTCCGGGTTCGGTCGGATCAGACGTTCCGAGTAACTGCGATCGATAGCCGTGCGCAGGTTGATCTGTTTGAAGCCCACGTTGAAGTTGAACTCCTTGATGAGCTTCAACCACTTGCTCTTGCTGATGAACCCGATGTTCTCAAAGGGTTTGACAGGAATGGGCCTGGGTGCATGTGTGTAGGCGATCGACCCTCGGTGCGTGGTGTTATTATCGAACTCCGTGTTGATGTCCCTGAACTCCATATCGCTGTATGCGTAGGAGACCGACAGGTTCTCCACGTCCCAGGGGCGTTCCTTCTTGCCTCCCTTCCGCTCCTTGTGGACATTGGTGAAGTTGATGCTTCGCCTTCGGGTGTAGGTCCTGGATAACTTCTTGCGCTCTCTTCGCTCCTGTACCGTCAGGTTGCGCGTGGCATCATCGAATTCGATATCCGGGTTCAACGGGTCGAACTGCGGATCGCTGATCTGCTCCGAGTAGCCGATGAACATGGGCACCTTGATCCCGGCGCTCTCCGGAATGAATTTTCCGAGTTCCACATTGGCGGCCACATCCACGCCATAGTTGGTCTCGCGTTGGCGCTCGCTGACGCGGTCCTCAATGCTGCCCCAAAAGGGTGTGCTGTAATTACCTGCCACGCTCACTGTCCCGAGGTCGGCCAACGTTGTGTTCAGGCGACCCAGCGCGGCCCATCCCCCCCGTTGGTCGAAATCGGTCAACCGCAGCTCGTTCACCCAGACCTCGGCACACTTGGGCTGCGCATCATCCGTGTTCCAGGGATTCGCCTCGGCACCGTCTTTCTTGGGGTTCCTGATACCGATCATGATCGTGTTCATGCGGCTCAGGTTGGGGTTCCCCTTCACGAAGATGCGCCGGCTCCCTTCGAACTCCATGTAACGCTGGTTGATGGCGAACCCGGACTGGTCCCTGGCGATCTTGGCATCGTTCAAGCGGGCGAACTCGATGATCATGTTGTTCTCCTCAGGCCACACATTGAAGGGGTCATTGTTGAAGAAGACCGAAGGCGTCACGGGCACCTCATACTCGTAATAGTTCTGGTCGAAGTCGTTCCCCAGGCGGATGAACACGCTGATATCCCCATACTCCAGCAGGTCGTTCGGATCCGCACTTTCGGCATGGATGTACATCTGCATCTTCTTGTAGCTGCGGATGTCGAACTGAACGTTCCGGAAGCTTGCACGTGCATCGCCATCACGCAGATTACAGGTACGCAGCTGCAGCGACTGCTCGTTGAGGTTCCGCAAGTTGGCACTGGCCACATCGATCTCCTGGTTGATCCCCGGTGGAAGCACATAATTGATCGGTACGCGGTTCCCGTTCTCTTCGACGTTGACCGCAGCGGTCTCATAGGTGGTCAGGTCCGGGTCTCCACCGATACCTTCTCCGGGTGTTTCCAAACTGAAGTTGTATTTCCGCCATTCGCCACGCACGAACTCCAAACGCGCGAACCGAAGGACCGCTTCCTGCTGCCAACCCTTCAGGAACATCCGCATGAAGCGGATCGACCGGAAGTCCTGGATCCCGTTCACCACCTTGTCGGGGACCCGAATGGGGACCTTGTACTGGTACCAATACACCTGCTTGCCACTGACAGGATGTGTACCCAACACCCGGTCGGTGATATAGCCCTGTCCGACGACCATGTCCTCGGGACGAATGCTCACCTTGTACTGGAAGTAGTTCTCGTTCTCGCTCAGGTTCTGGTCCTGGTTGATGTCCTCGGTGGAGGGAAGTGTGGTGGCCTGGGTCGGATAATCCTCCGGTGAATCCTCATCGGTGATCGAGTTCCCTTCCAGCCCATTGAAAAGTTTGTACCGTTTGAGCATGTCGGCCGTGGGATCGCTATCGAACTGGCTTCCCCGGAAGAAGCTGTAATTATCCGCGGAAGGGTCGGCCTGGATCTCCGCCAGGGCTGTTCCGTTGGTCACAACAGTACCGACATTGTTCAAGTAGTCCGAAAAAAAGCTCTGTTCCGAACGGCCTTCCGAATCAGAGAATTGGTCGCTTAGCCCGTCAAGGCCGACATCCTGGGTCCGGTTCGAGTTCTCATCTGTGATGGCGAACGCGTTCACCACGCTCTGGGTCGTCGGCACCACCCCCCAGTTGCTTTCCCCGGTGGTGGCCGCTAGGTCAGTGGCATCCTTGGGCAGTCCGTTCTCGAAGGCCTTCC
>JAGQVN010000270.1 GCA_020437905.1 Flavobacteriales bacterium | reverse complement strand
GGCATCATGGTCGCGTACTGAACTATTTCCACCGGATGCTCTGGCAGGACCGGGAGCGAGCGCAGGACTTCCTCCAGGAGCTCTTTACGAAGATCGCGCGACGACCCGAGCAATATGATGCATCCCGTCCCTTCGTCACCTGGCTGTTCAGCGTGGCCAACAACATGTGCAAGAACGAGTATCGAAGGATGCAGGTGAGGCGAAAGGCCGCTCCCCAACTGGCGTATGAAGCCGAGACATCCACCACACCTCAGGCGGGTCGGTCCGTGGATCACGCTCATTTCCGATCGCGATTGGAGCAGGAATTGGACCGTCTGGACCCCGACCAGAAGGCCACCTTCGTCATGCGTTACCATGAGGACCTGCCGATCAAGGAGATCGCTGCCAGTTTTGGCTGTTCCGAAGGGACGGTGAAGTCCCGCTTGTTCTACACATTGAAGAAACTGGCCGAACGTCTGAAGGAATTCGGCCCCGAATACCTGAACACCCATGAACGATCGATACGACCCTGAGGACCTGGAGGCCCTGATGAGCGAACGCGCGTTCGAAGAGCTGCTGGAGGAAGAGCGGCGGTTCGTATTGCGGCATGTGGCGGACCGGGAGGAGTACGAACGCATGCGGCGCACTCTGGCGTATTACAGGGATGCGGACAAGGACCGACCGGAGTTGATCGCCGGTGCGGATGTCAAGCGCCGGGTGGTGGAAGTGTTCCGGGCACGACAACACCGACCGCGCTACACCGTGTGGCTGAACATGGTCCGGGACCAGTTCCTCCCATTAGCCGGTACAGGTTCCTGGCGGCCAGCACTGGCCATCGCAGGAGTTACGCTTCTTCTGGCTGTTGGAGTGGCCTATTTGCAATGGTGGTCCCCCGAAGATCGCTCGGAGCTTGCCGAGCTGAAGAACCTGCCTTCCCAGGAGATGCCCGAAGCTCCGGAGGTCCGGTCAGAAGTACCCGATGGAGGGGGCGACGAGGAAGTTACCGGTAGCTTCGAGAAAGCATCGGAGGAAGCTCCAACGAGCGCGGGCACTTTGAATATGAACGAGGCCTTGGTGCCCGAGCTTATCGAAGAGCGAACTGACCTGCTTGAAGCTGCCGAAGATGCCGGATCGATAGCTGACGCGGATATCATCGCTAATGACAAGGCATTGCGGACCAATGGACTACTCGAGGAAGAGGAAGAGGATCAGGCGGAAGCGTATGCGGTGACACGGGAACCAAGCGCCGCTAGGGTGTACAAAGAGGATGTGTCCCGTAGTGAAAAGGTATCGGTGGAAGTGGCCGCAGAACCCGATCGATCGGTTGAGCGTGCGGTCCACATCGACCCGACCTCGGCCAGCACACATGCGGAACTGCATGTGTTGCTCAGAAAAGCGCTCTGATGGCACCTACAGGTCGACCCGGAACTCCTGCAGCAGGTGCAGGTCGCGGGTGGTGACCTCCATGGTATGCGGTCCACCGCGGAAAAGCCCTTTGTCCAGATAACGAACCAGTTCACCGGTCATGGCTTTGCCTTCCTCCTTGTAAACGGTGCGGCCTTCACTGTTGCGCACTTCGATGGCCACCTTGCCGATCTTCCTGAAATTGTCAATACGCAGTTGCAGCAAGGCAGAAGGGCGGCTTTGCACCAATTGGATCGTTCCTTTTTTGCCTTCACCACCCAAGGAGGAGAATGCCGAGGACGGACCAAGGATCATGGCACAACCGAGCACGAAGATGGTCTTGCGGGCCAACATCTGACGATCAAAGCTAAGAAATGCGCTCCCGATCGGCAATTCGGGGCGGTCAGCGGTCACTTCAGGGCCCGTACAAAATCGGACTTGACCAACTCGGTCCCTTCTTCCGATGAAAGCGCATAACTGAATCCCTCGTAGATACTGTATGCACCATGCGCACCGTCCTTTCGAAGGGCAAGCAACCCCACCTGATGTTCCTCCAGCCCGGGGTGCTTGTCCAGGATGCGCTGCACGACCACCCGACACGCCTCCCGAGGCTCCATTCCCTGCCGCATCAACTCCACCACGCTGTGACTGCCCGCCACACGGATGACCAGTTCACCCGTTCCCGTGGCGCAGGCTGCACCGACATCACCGTCGACGAACAAGCCGGCACCGATCAAGGGGGAGTCCCCTACCCGTCCATGGACCTTGTACGCGATCCCGCTGGTGGTGCAGCTGCCAGCCAATCTTCCGCGTTCATCCATGGCCACCATCCCAATGGTATCGTGGTTCTCCCGGTTCACCACAGGCTTGTATTCCCCCTTCGTCAACCACTCCTTCCATTGCTCCCGGACCTCCGGGATCTCGACCTCCTTGCGTGGGAAGCCGTTCTCCTTGGCCCATCGTTCGGCCCCCTCTCCCACCAACATGACGTGAGGAGTGCGTTCCATGATGGCGCGCGCGATCTGGATCGGGTGCTCATAGTGTTCGATGAACGCCACCGCACCGGCCCGGCCGTCATGGTCCTGGATGCATGCGTCCAGGGTCACATGCCCATCCCGGTCCGGCCTTCCCCCAAGGCCGACGCTTCTGTTGGTGAAGTCGCTTTCCACCACGGCAACGCCCTGCTCAACGGCATCCAGCGCATCGCCCCCACGACCGAGCACGGACATGGCCATGGCATTGGCTACCAACCCGTGGTCCCAGGTGCTCAGCACTTTGATGCCCGGTGCAGGCTTGAACGCTGGGCTGCTGCGCAAGCGCCAGGGAACAAGGGCTGCCACGGATCCAGCGAGCCCGATCTTGATGAACCGTCTGCGATCGGTGGACATGTGGGCAAGGTAAAATGAAAAACCCCGCCGGAGCGGGGCTTTCATTGAAACAGGGCAGGCTAGGTGAAGTCAATCTTACTATTGCTCAATGGGCCATGGAACCAAATGGTCGTCCCTTGACAGGCGAAAGTCGACTGGCTTGGGTTCCAAGTCTGAGTACCACAGTCCCAGGTGCTCAGAAGGGTTGACCCGGATTTTACTTTGACCGCTTGTATAACAGAACCTGAGGGGGCGTTTACATTCAATGTTGCTCCCGCATTCAAAATGTAGTTCGCAGGCAACGATAGCTTGGCTACGCAGTTTCCAGTGTGTACTTCAACCACATACTGGCAGGTGGTGTTGTTTTTCAAACTCAAGGTGGTCTGTGCCTGTGCGAACGTACTGATGCCCATTAGCCCGGAGAGAATGATGATGTGAGCTGTCTTCATGAGTTTCTTTTTCTTCGAATTTATTATGCCCCCCCCCCTGGATTGACAATGAATTGTTAATAACTTTTTCAATCAAGTCCTTCTGGATATTGCCTTTCCCATGTCGCGCCTTGGAGCATTTGCTCACTATCTTGCCCAAAACAACTAACATGATGAAATCCTACACGTTTACATTGAGTGCTTTGCTCTATTGCACTGGGATCAGCCTGCAAGCTCAGACGATCCTGTACGAGGGCTTTGATGATGTAGCAGGTCTGACATCCGCTGGGTGGGTGGCGGTCAACAATAGTGCTCCGCAAGGTCCTGATAGCTGGTCCCAAGCAGATGGTGGTATGGTTGCTGTCGCCTATTCCGGCGATACGCTGAGCTATGTACAAAGCAGTTTCCAAGCTACCGACCCGAATGGGACTGGTGTGATAAGTGACTGGCTCATAAGCCCAGCGGTGATGTTGAATGATGGTGATTCGATCAGCGTTCAAGCGCTTTCATTCAATTCGGCCACTTTTCCGGACCGAGTCGAAGTACGCATCAGCCCCAACGGGGGGAGCGACGTTGGTTCGGATGAGAACTCAGTGGGCGACTTCGGTAATCTGGTCTTCAGCATCAATCCGAACTTGGACAATATGAGTTTCCCGAGCATTCAGGTGGATGGCTCCACTTGGACCCGATTCGCTGGAGAAATAACGGGCCTCGGCGGAATGACAAGTTGTCGGGTAGCGATCCGCTACTGGGTAGATGATGCAGGAGGGACCGGTAACAACAGTTCAACGGTAGGTATTGATGACCTCGATGTGTTCAGCGGAGCGAGCACAGCAAGTGTTGGGGAGTTCGAAGGGTTCAGCTACTCATTTGGGCCGAACCCGGTGAATGAGCGGCTGAGCGTACAGACAGACCCTGGTTCAACTTTGGAGGTATCGCTATTCTCCGTATCGGGGCAGCGTATCTTCATCGAACGCTCTTCGGGAATGCTACTCTGGGACATGCGTGACCTGCCAGTCGGTGTATATGTGTTGGAGCTTCGTGATACCGAGAACGGCTCAACTGTCCATGAAAGGATCGTGAAGCACTAGAGCCAGTACCTTAGCTAGAATGGCCGTCTTGCTTGAGCAAGGCGGCCATTCTAATTTCTGCCTGTTAGGATCTATACTCGACGACAATCGGCCCTATTATTGTCCACCCGCGATCGTTCGATCAGGGTCGACGGCATGTCCATCAAGGAACAGGGAAAGACCGCATCCGGCGGAAGTGCCATGACGGTGCTCACCACGCTCTTTTTCATGTGGGGCTTCATGACCGTGATGAACGACGTGCTGATCCCGCACCTGAAGGCTGTCTTCACGCTCAGCTACGCCCAGAGCATGCTGGTGCAGTTCGCCTTCTTCGGGGCCTACTTCGTGGGCTCGGTGGCCTACTTCGCCCTGAGCCTGCGCGGTAGCGACCCGATCCAGAGGTTGGGCTACAAGTGGGCCTCAGTCGCCGGGCTGTTGCTCAGCGCCCTGGGCGCAGCGCTCTTCGTGCCCGCCACGTACGTGCATATGTACGGGGCTTACCTGGCAGCCCTGTTTGTGCTGGGGCTGGGCTTCACCCTCCTGCAGATCGCTGCCAACCCGTTCGTCGCTATTATCGGGGAACCGGAAGGTGCCAGCGGCCGGCTGAACCTGGCACAGGCCTTCAACAGCCTGGGCACCACCCTGGCTCCCATCGTGGGCGGGGCGTTGATCTTCAGGCTCTTCGCCGGGGATGCCGCCGTGCGCTGGCCATACCTGGCCTTCGCAGGGCTGCTGGTGCTGCAGGCCGCCTGGCTCTGGCTGACCCGCCTGCCGGAACCGCCCACCTCGAAGGCCGCCACGGGACGCGCCTGGGAACACCCACAGCTGGTGCGGGGCATGGTGGCCATATTCTGCTACGTGGGAGCCGAGGTGGCCATCGGCAGCCTGTTGATCTCCTTCGCCGGTCTGCCTCAGGTCCTGGGCCTGACCGCGGACGACGCCAAGGTGTACCTGAGCCTGTACTGGGGCGGGGCCATGATCGGCCGATTCCTGGGGGCTATTGCGCTGGGCCATCGGTTGCCCGCCCGCTGGCGCACCGTGGTGATGGTGGGCGTGGGGCTGGTGCTCTTCTGGCTGCTGGTCGTGCTGAACCGGCTGGAAAGCGGCGTGGCGCTGGACCAGGTGAACACCCTGCTCCTGTTCATCGGCCTCAACATCTTCGTGCTCCACCTGGCCGGACCCAATGCCGGCCGCGCACTGGGGCTCTTCGCCCTGGTGACCATGGCCCTGCTGGTGGCCGCGGTATCGGGCGACGGTCCCTGGGCCCTGTGGTCGCTCACGGCCATCGGGCTCTTCAACTCGATCATGTGGAGCAACACCTTCACCCTGGCCATCGACGGGCTGGGCGAGGACACCGCGCAGGGCAGCAGCCTGCTGGTGATGATGATCGTGGGCGGGGCGCTCCTGCCCTACCTCCAGGGCCTGC
>JAGQVN010000269.1 GCA_020437905.1 Flavobacteriales bacterium | reverse complement strand
CCCTGCCGGGCACTGCCTGTGACGACGGAGACGCCACCACCGGCAACGATACCTTGGACGGTTCCTGCAACTGCGTGGGTCTCTTGATCGACTGCGAAGGAACTGCCGGGGGCTCAGCTCTGCCGGGTACCGCCTGCGACGACGGAGACGCCACCAACGGCAACGACACCTGGGACGGTTCCTGCAACTGCTTGGGTCAGCTGATCGACTGCGAAGGGACCGCCGGAGGGTCCGCTCTGCCAGGCACCACCTGTGATGACGGCGATGCCACCACCGGCAGCGATACCTGGGATGTGAACTGCGACTGTGCAGGGCTGCTGATCGACTGCGAAGGAACAGCCGGAGGTGCCGCCTTCGTTGACGCTTGCGGCGATTGCGTTGGTGGAAATACCGGTCTCGCACCTTGTGCTGATGATTGCAATGGTGATCCAGGAGGCACGGCAAGCATCGACCAATGCGGTGTCTGCTCCGGTGGCAACTCAGGCATCACACCCAACAGCACCTGTCTGGACTGCAACGGTGACATCAATGGAACCGCAAGCATCGATCAATGCGGGGTCTGCTCCGGTGGCAACTCGGGCATCACACCCAACACCACCTGCCTGGATTGCAACGGTGACATCAATGGTACCGCAGGCATCGATCAATGCGGTGTCTGCTCCGGTGGCAACACAGGCGTCACACCCAACAGCACCTGTCTGGACTGCAACGGTGACATCAATGGTACCGCAGGCATCGACCAATGCGGTGTCTGCTCCGGAGGGAACACAGGCGTCACACCCAACAGCACATGCCTGGACTGCAACGGTGACATCAACGGAACCGCAAGCATCGATCAATGCGGTGTCTGCTCCGGTGGCAACTCGGGCGTCACACCCAACAGCACCTGTCTGGACTGCAACGGTGACATCAACGGCTCGGCATTCGTGGACAACTGCGGGAATTGCGTTGGAGGGAATACGGGGTTGACCGCTTGTACAGAAGATTGTAATGGCATTTGGGGGGGGGCAGCATTGCCCGGAACAGCCTGCGACGATGGTGACCCATGTACGGTCAATGACACATGGGATGCAACGTGTGCATGTAGCGGTACTCCTTTCTGGCAAGACCCCTACTTCGCATACGCTGAAACGGAATACTGTTCGACCATGCCGGACCCGACCCCTGCCGTCGTCACAACGGGCGGTTTCTTTAGTGCTGCACCATCCGGTCTTGTTCTTGACCCTGGATCGGGCACCATCGATCTGGGTGGTTCAATGCCCGGCCAGTACATTGTAACGTACTCGCTCGGGACGGACTGCGTGATCCAGCATCAGGATAGCGTGAACATCCTCACCGTACCGGATGCATCGTGGACTACACCCGGAGTGGTCTGCACAGGAGAAGTGATCGACCTTTCCGCCCTTGTTACCGGAACAAGTGGTGGGTCCTGGTCCGGACCCGGCGTGAATGGTTCCTCGTTCTTCGCTTCGAACGGACCTGGTCAGTATGACATCACCTATTCCGTTGAGAACGGCGGATGCGAGAACCATGCTGAAGAGAGCATTCAGGTGGTTTCCGGCCCGGTGGCCGATGCAGGCCCTGATGAGGTCGTCTGTGGAACGAGCCATACGCTGGCAGCTTTGCTGTCCAATGCAGTTGGCAGCTGGACCGGACCTGTTGGAGCCTCGTTCATTCCGAGCGTCAACGATCCGAATGCTTTGATCACAGTCCCGGCCCCAGGCAGCTATTCCCTGATCTGGACCGTTGGGGACGGACAGTGTTCCGCTTCGGACACCGTGCTGGTCACCTTCCTCGACCCCGAAACACCGATCTGGGCTGATGCCGGTGCCGATCAGGACCTCTCCGTATTCACGGCCACCGAACTGAATGGATCGGCGAGCCCAGGAGCTCAGACCCTTTGGTCCCTCTTGTCCGGGTCAGGATACATCTCCAACCCTTCGGACCTGGGCACCTCGGTCACCGATCTCGGGGTGGGAGCAAACGTCTTCATATTGACCGCTGTGATCGGGGATTGCGCTACCGCCTCGGATATGGTGCTGGTCCATGTGAAGGACCTGTTCATCCCACAAGGGTTCTCCCCGAACAATGACGGTGTGAACGATACCTGGGAGATCACCGGGATCGAGGCTTATCCGGAGAACGAACTGACCGTATATGATCGGTGGGGCCGACCCGTATACAGCGCGACGGACTATGACAACAGCTGGAATGGACACTCGAGCAATGGCCATGCCTTGATCGATGACACCTATTTCTACGTCCTGAACCTTCCGGGTGATCGTCCGTACAACGGCTATGTGATCATCAAACGGTGAGGTACGCAGTACATATCACGACCGCGATGACCGCATTGGGAGCGTTATGCTCCCATGCGCAGCACAGTCCCTTGACAAGTCAGTATCTATTCAACGGATTGCTGATCAATCCAGCCTATGCAGGAAGCAGGGATGCCCTGGCCGCCAACTTGACCTACCGCCATCAGTGGGCCGGTTTCGACGGGGCGCCGGTCACACAGGTCCTGAGCGTACATGCTCCACTGAAAGGTAGAAAGGTCGGGTTGGGTGCCATGGTCTTCAACGACCGCATCGGAGTGACCAACGAGACCGGCTTCTTTACGAATTATGCGTACCGCATGAGACTGGGAAAAGGTAAGCTTGCCCTCGGCTTGGGCGCAGGAGTGAACATGCTTCAGGCGAACTGGTCCCAGGTCCAGGTCCAGGATGAGAGCGATGTGAACTTCTCCTCCAATACCCGTTCGGTGGTTCGTCCGAACTTCAGCGGAGGTGTCTTCTACTACCAGAAGAGGTATTTCCTGGGCTTGTCCCTACCCTTCTTCCTGTCCAGGCAATACGATCCGGAAAGGGAAACTTTTCTCGTGACCAATGATGTCAGAAAATACCAGCCGATGCTCACCGGTGGCTATCTGTGGTCGCTGGGGCGCAACTTAAAATTGAAGCCCAGTGCCATGATCCGCTATCAGGTTTCAGCTTGGCCCCAAGCCGACCTGAACACCAATCTGATCATCAAGGATATGTTCTGGGTCGGGGTCTCCTACCGTACCGAGGATGCCGTGGTCGGCATGTTCGAAGTGCTCCCTACCCCTCAATGGCGGTTGGGCTATTCGTACGACCTTGGATTATCCCGCATCGCGCCACACCATGCGGGCACCCATGAACTCATGATCCAGTACGAGTTCGGATATCGGATCCGCGTACGGGACCCACGATACTTCTAATGATACGCCAGGGACATATGGCCGTGTTCGCGCTGATCGCTCAATGTGCGGTCGGACAGTGGACATACGAGGTGATCCCTTCCGGTATCCGTCCAGGAGGGGATGACTATGCTCCGGTCATCTTGGATAGTTCGATCGTATTCTGCTCCATGCGCGAGCGTCCCGGGATAGTTCGCATCGAGCAGGCGGATACCCACAAACCGCTTTCCGACCTGTATCGTGTGCACTACTCGACCGAAGCGGGCCTGGATCCGGAGCTTTTCGACGAGCGGTTCACCACCGACCTGAATGACGGCCCTGCTTCCTTTACAGGGGATGGGAGATCCATCTGCTTCACGCGGAACACAGCGGCTCCCGCCAACCTGAACAAGCTCCGAAAAGGCAATGGCAGCCTGGGGCTGTTCTTCTCGGAAAAGACCGCTCAAGGCTGGTCCGAAACGGTAGCCTTCCCTTACAACAGCGAGGAGTATGATATCGTTCATCCCGCTTTCTCTGAAGATGGCAGCCTGCTCATCTTCGCCAGCAACATGCCGGATGGCGCAGGCGGAATGGACCTTTTCTCGTCCGAGCGCAAAGGAGGGACTTGGAGCGCACCCGAAAAACTGCGCGGACTTGTGAACGGTCCTGACAACGAGGTCTTTCCTTTTCTGCACGCGAACGGAACGCTCTATTTCGCCTCCTCACGACCTGGAGGTCCGGGCGGTCTGGACATCTATCGTACCGAATTTGTTGATGGGAGTTGGAGCGAGCCTGAAGTGCTCCCGGAGCCGATCAATTCAACGGGCAATGACCTGGGGTATACCTCGTTCTTCACGGATATTTCCGGGGCCTTCAGTTCGGACCGGAGCGGAAGGGATGAGATCTACCTGTTCACCAAGAACATCCCGCGGTTCGTGGATGCGAAGATGCAGGAGGAGAACAACTACTGCTATCGTTTCGAAGCACCGCGCGTTCAAGACCTGGGTGACCTTCCGCTCAACTACAGATGGGACCTTGGGAACGGCGAGAAGCTGACCGGGACGAAGGTGAACTACTGTTATGAAACCCCTGGGGCCTATCATGTACGTCTTCAGGTGGTGGACACGATCACTCAAGCCGTCTTCTTCCAGGAAGCCGAATATGTATTGAACATAGAGAACATACACCAGCCCTATATCCGAATGCCCGATAGCGTACGAACCGGTAAGTGGGTGAGCATGGATGGTACGAGCACATACCTACCCGACCTGTACGTAGAGGATATGCGTTGGGACCTCGGAGACGGCGCCCTGGCGCGCGGGAACAAGGTGGAACACCGTTTCAGCAAGGAAGGCACGTACACGGTGAAGCTGGACGTGATGGGCGTGGACCTGGGCACAGGGGAACTGAAGGCCCATTGCGTGACCAAGGATATCCATGTGCTGGACCGGTTCCGGGACATGGAGGACGACGCTGTCTTGGCCTCCTACCAGGACGCGACCGGTGTGACCCATGAATTCGAATACCGCATACTACCCCACGACGAAATGAGCCTGGCCATCAAGCAGGGGGAGGATGCGAGCTTCACGATCGAACTCTTTGCGAGCAAGGAGCGAATGTCCCTGGATGACCCCGTATTCGCCGAGATCCGCAAGCACTATCCGGTCATCGAACGCTATGACCCTGTACGAGGCACCTATACCTATTCCGTCGGGGAGGCCAAGACGCTGGCTGAGATGTACGAGATCTATCAGAAGGTGAAGGAACTGCAATTCCTGGATGCGGAAATGATGGCCCTCGACCTCGAGAACGTGATCGACCTGAGCCAATTGGCGAGCACACGTGTTGAGGACCTGAACAATACCGTGGTCCGTGCCTCGACAGTATTCTTCCGTTCGAACGAATCGACCATCGACCCCGCTTTCGAACCCTCGCTGAAGGACCTTATCGACCTCATGGCGATGTATCCGGATATCCGGTTGGTCATCGAAGCCCACACGGATTCGAAAGGGACCGAACAATACAACCGGTCCCTGTCCGATCGCCGCGCGCAAGCCCTTGTCCAGCATTTCGAGGAGCAAGGGGTGGCAGCAGAACGTCTCATCCCGTTGGGTCTTGGGGAGGACAGACCGATCTCGGACAACCGCACGGCTGAAGGAAGGGGTCGCAACCGCAGGGTGGAGTTCAGGCTGAGCAGACCTCAGGAAGAACAAGCGCTTCAATTGCGCGATCCCATCCCGACACGATAGGTGCACCTGGGGACCAGACAAGTGGTCCCACACTGCCCAGGGTATCACAGAATAACCATTCATCCGATCCTTCGAACGGGGCCTCCGGTACGTACCTTGCTGACCCATGTTCGGACGGCCCTGGTATCGGACGTGTTCGGTCGCTCTCGTGTGCGTCGGCCAACCCTTTGGTGTGGTGTTCGCTCAATTCGGCATGAGCTCGGGTTGCGTTGAGAACCAGGGCCAGTGGCCCGACCCTGTACAATTCAGGACTGAGCTTCCAGGTGCCTTTCTCTGGTTCGAGCCAGGAGCAGTGCTTATCCATCAATACGACGGTAAGGCGGTCGCCCATGGACATGGGCTTTCCCAGCCACCTGCGGACCTGCCCGATCGGATCGACCACCACGCGGTCAGGTTGCGCTTTCCGAACGCCGGAGACCCGCACTGTATCGGGGAGTCCCAATTGCCTGGTCGCTTCAATTTCTTCATCGGGAACGACCCATCCAAGTGGGGTCGCAATGCGCGTGCATATGCCTCCGTTCGAATGACCGACATCGCCCCCGGTTGTGACGCCGTTTTCAGGGAGAGAGGCTGGGGCCTGAAGTATGACCTGGTGGTCGAAGCTGGTGCCGACCCTGCAGGACTGGTCCTCGAGTACGAGGGAGCGCATGGGATCTCCGTTCGGGAAGGGAACCTGGTGGTCCGCACGGCCTTGGGTGGTTTCGAGGAGCGGATCCCGCTTGCCTACCAGGATATTCAAGGCACGCGACACCCTGTGGAATGCCGATTCGACCTGAAGGGTGACCGGGTAGGCTTCAAGCTAGGACGATACGATCCGGAGCACCCTTTGATCATCGATCCGGTGCTATCGTTCTCCACCTTTTCCGGCTCGGTCAGCAACAATTTCGGGTACACGGCTTCATTCGATGAGAAAGGGTTCCTGTACTCTGGAAGCACTGCCTTTGGCGCCTCGTACCCGGTGACCACGGGTGCGTACCAGACCGATTGGGGTGCGGGTACAACGGACATGGCCATCACCAAGTACGACACCACCGGATCGTTCCTTGTTTGGAGCACCTACCTCGGAGGTGGCGCGGCTGAGATGCCGCATAGTCTGATCGTTTCCGATGCTGACGAACTGTTCGTCCTTGGAACGACCGGTTCAACGGATTTCCCAATGACCTTGACCCCGTATGACGGCGTATTCAATGGAGGACAGCCCTTCACCCCGGATGGGCTTGGCGTAGCGTTCGCCAATGGATGCGACATGGTGGTGGGCCACCTGAGCGCTGATGGATCGGACCTATTGGGGGCCACTTATCTGGGTGGTGATCTCAATGATGGATTGAATTCTGCCCCAGGTTTGAAATACAACTATGCGGACGAGGTCCGTGGCGAGGTCCTTCTCGATGAAGCCGGAGATGTCTGGATCGTGAGTTGTACCCAGAGTCCGGGAATGTTCGTTACGCCCGATGCCGCCCAATCCAGCTTCGGGGGAGGCACACACGACGGCTTCGTGGCCAAGCTGGACCCTTCATTAAGCACCCTTCTGTATGCCAGCTATTTCGGAGGCGATCAAGCCGATGCCGCCTATTCCGGTGCGTTCAATGATCTGGGTGAATTGGTCATCACGGGTGGCACCACCAGCACCGACCTTCCCGTACATGGCGGAGCCGTATCACCGAACTTCAATGGAGGCCTTGCGGATGCATTTGTCGCCCGTTTCTCATCGGACGCGTCGAGCGTCGAAGCGTGCACGTACTGGGGGTCGAACGCGTATGACCAGGCCTATTTCGTGGAGCTCGATGGCCCCGGGGATGTATACCTGTTCGGTCAAACCGAAGCTCCTTCCGGTCTGCTCGTCCAGAACGTACAGTACGCCATCCCAGCCGGAGGACAGTTCATATCGAAGATGGACCCTGATCTGAGCACGGTCCTGTTGAGCTCCAGGACCGGAAGCGGGGACGGCGACCCGGATATCTCACCCACCGCTTTCCTGGTGGACTTTTGTGACAAGATCTATACCAGCGGATGGGGTAGTGACCTGCTTGGAGGACCATTGACCGTTGCCGGTCTTCCGGTTACAATTGATGCCTATCAGGGAACGACCACCGGCCACGATTTCTACCTGGCCGTCTTTGAAGTGGACATGGACAGCCTCGTCTACGCCACCTATTTCGGTGGTTCGATCAGCAACGAGCATGTGGACGGAGGTACAAGCCGGTTCGACCGCAGGGGTCGTGTGTACCAAAGCGTTTGCGCAGGATGTCAGGGGAACAGTGACTTCCCGACGACCCCGGATGCCTGGAGCGCGACCAACAACAGTGGTCTGTGCAACAACGGCGTGTTCAAGTTCGACTTCGAGGCCCCTTTGGTGGTCGCCTCCTTCGATGCGCCGGATACGGTATGTGCCAATGAACCTGTGGAATTCACCAATCTGAGCAGTGGTGCTTCCGGGTTCCTTTGGGACCTTGGCGATATGAACTCGACCACGGTGACCTCACCGACCCATACCTATGGCCAGCCAGGGCAGTACATCGTCACCCTCACCGCATCGGACCCGAATGCCTGCAATTTACAGGACATTGCCGTGGGTACCGTGGTGGTGACCGCCGCCGGACCCTCTCTGGAACCGCTCAACGATACGCTTCTCTGTGGCCCTTTGGATAGTTTCTCGTACACGGCCAACTCCTTCGGATCCGGCACCTCCTTTCACTGGTCCTCCATGTCGGATCTGAGCGACATGCTGAACAGTGGCCCCACGGACAGTACTCTGACCCTGGACCCGGTCGTTCCCGGCACTTATTTCCTGTCCGTCGGCAATGGTTCGGAGTGCCCTGCCCTGGATAGCGTGCATATTAGTACCTCGCTCATGGACCTGGCATTGGATGGTGATTCGCTCATTTGTGCGGACGAACCCGCGCAACTGAACCTGACCGGTGTAGACCCAGGGTCCATCATCGGCTGGGAACCCTCGGATGAGATCCTGTCCGGTCAGGGTACGCCGCAAGC
>JAGQVN010000268.1 GCA_020437905.1 Flavobacteriales bacterium | reverse complement strand
TCATGGCCGGTTCGTACACGATCACCCCTGTCCTTTGGTGCACCTCCGGGCGGCCATCAAGACCCTCATAAACGATGGACCCGCGACCTACACCGACCTGGACCGGAATGCTCACTGCCCAACGGCGCTTGACAAAGAAGGTATAGCTGAAGTAGGGGGCCACATATCCGAACCGTAGTCGGGAGGCCACTTGCCGCGTCAGACCGTCCTCGTGCACGGTGATATCGCGTTCGACAGGTGACAGGAGGAAATTGTAGCCCAGTCCGTAGCGGACCCGATCGGTGTGCTCCAGGCCGATCTTGATGCCCATGATCCTGGCACTTCGGTTGTTGATGAACGAGCCTCTGGCATCGACGATCACGTTCAGCCTTACCGGCTGGTGCAGAAAATGACCGATGGAGTCCAGGAGCTGCGCCGCCAAAGGCGACGTGCTCAGGATAGCACCCAGCATCAGGATACGAACGGTCATGAACGAAGAAGTCCGCACCAAAAGTGCGGACTCCCTTTGTCTTGATGAAGTGGCATCAACCGTGGCTTTCCTCCTCTCCTTCGGCAAGCGGGACGATCTGCGGTACGAAATCCTCCTCCTTGCCCGGTTTGCTGTAGTCGTATGGCCAGCGATGTACCGTGGGAATCGGACCGGGCCAGTTGCCGTGGATATGCTCCACGGGGGTGGTCCATTCCAAGGTCGTGGACCTCCATGGGTTCTGAACGGCTTTCTGTCCGCGACGGAGGCTGTAGAAGAAGTTGTAGATGAAGAGCAACTGGGCCAGGGCCCCGATGATAGCAAAGACCGTGACCGGCAAGTTCAAGTCGATGACCCCATCGAACATGGGGAATTCACTGTAACTGTAATAACGGCGGGGAGCGCCTGCAAGACCAATGAAGTGCATGGGGAAGAACACCCCGAAGGCACTGACGAAGGTGATCCAGAAATGCGCATAGCCCAGTTTCGTGTTCATCATTCGCCCATACATCTTCGGGAACCAATGGTAGATACCAGCGAACATCCCGAAGATGGCGCTCATCCCCATGACAATGTGGAAGTGGGCCACCACGAAATAGGTATCGTGCACATTAATGTCCAAAGCGCTGTCCGCCAGGATGATCCCGGTGAGGCCACCCGCAATGAACGTGGCCACCAGGCCGATGGAGAAGAGCATGGCCGGTGTGAATACGATATTCCCTCGCCATAGGGTGGTGATGTAGTTGAAGACCTTCACCGCGCTGGGTATGGCGATCAGCAGGGTGGTGAACACGAACACACTGCCCAGGAAGGGGTTCATACCGGTCACGAACATGTGATGGCCCCATACAATGAAGCTCAGGAAGCCGATGGCCAGAATGGACCCGATCATCGCACGGTAGCCGAAGATCGGTTTACGGGCATTGGTAGCAATGATCTCCGAAGTGATCCCCAGAGCAGGCAAAAGCACGATATACACTTCCGGATGTCCAAGGAACCAGAACAAGTGCTGGAACAGGATGGGGCTGCCACCGGAATGGTCCAGTGCCTCACCGGCGATATGGATGTCGCTCAGGTAGAAGCTCGTCCCCAAGGAACGGTCGAGCAGTAGCAGAAGCGCTGCCGACAGCAGCACCGGGAAGGAGAGAATGCCCAGCACGGCCGTGACCAGGAATGCCCAGATGGTCAGGGGCATCCGCGTCATTTTCATGCCTTTGGTCCGCAGGTTCAGGACCGTTACCACGTAGTTCAAGCCTCCCATCAAACTGCTGGCGATGAAGACGGCCATGCTCAGCAACCACAGGGTCATCCCGGCCCCGGAACCAGGCATGGCTTGAGGCAGCGCGCTGAGCGGAGGATAGATCGTCCATCCGGAGGAAGCGGGGCCTCCCTCCACGAACAGCGAAGCAAGCATGAGCACGCTACTGAGGAGAAAGAACCAGTAGGACAACATGTTGATGAAGCCCGAAGCCATGTCGCGCGCCCCGATCTGCAGAGGTATCAGGAGATTGCTGAACGTCCCGCTCAGCCCACCCGTGAGCACGAAGAATACCATGATGGTGCCATGGATGGTGACCAGGGCCAGGTACATGTTCGGATCCAAGACCCCATCGGGGGCCCACTTATCCCCGAGGAAGAAATTGGAAAAGGCGAAACCCTCCCCGGGCCATGCCAACTGCAGGCGAAAGATGATCGACATGATCACAGCCACGCATGCCATGAAAATGGCCGTGACCAGGAACTGTTTGCTGATCATCTTGTGGTCCTGCGAGAAGACGTACTTCGAGATGAAGCTCTCCTCGTGGTGATGATGGTGATCGTGTCCGGCTCCGTGAGCGGTGTTCACAGCACCCATGTTCCTGTTCGTTTGCGGTTCACTTGTTCATTGAGGCGGGATCCTGCAGTTGGGCCATGGGCTCTGCGACCACGGTATCCATCGGCATGGGCTCCGTTCCTTCAGCTGGTCGTTCCTCTTCAGGGGCATCGCCACCTTCGAAGGGTTTCTTCAACATCTCGGCCATCCAGGCATCGTATGCATCTGCGCTTTCGACCACCAGAGGCATCTGCATGTTGTAATGGGAGGCGCCACAGATCTTGTTGCAAAGGAGCACAAAATCAAAGGCTTCGTTGCCTGTCACGATCCGCATGCTGTCCGTAGTGATCGTGGGGACCATTTTGAAGCGGGTCGTCATGCCCGGGACAGCGTTCATCTGGGCCCTCATGTGTGGGATGTAGGCACTATGGATCACATCACGTGAACGGATCAGCAGGTCGGCCTGTTGACGGATGGGCAGGTGGAACTCCTTGATCACCAAGTCATCGGAACCATGCTTGTAGGGGCTGGCATCCCCCTTCTCCTTGATATCCTCCAGCATCACGGTGCGCAGGTTGGAGATCCGTTCGAGCATGCGACGCAGATGGGCGATCTCTTCCTGCAGCTCATCGACCTTGCCATCCGGGAGGATCTCGTTCGATATACGGCCCTCCGCAGCCTTGATGTCAGCCTCGATCTCGTCCATCCGGGTGGCAACGCTCGTTTCAGTTACGATCCCAAGGGGGTTGGTGCCATTGATCAACCGGAAGTCGGTCGCTCCGAGCATGCCATCCTTGCCGGGATACCGAGCGGTCCAGTCGAATTGTTTGGCGTAAAGCTCGACGCGGATCGCATCCCCGGTGGCCGGCTCCGTGATCCGGTTCCAGGTCCTGAGACCATAGATGATAATGACCGCCAGGAACGCGGCAGGTACCGTGGTCCACAAAAGCTCCAATTTGTTGTTGTGCGGGTAATAAAAGGCTCGTCGCCCTTTATCGAATGCGTACTTGCCCGCGAAATAGAAGAGCAGGGTGTTGGTGATGAAGAACACCGAAATGATGATGATCCAATTGAAGTTCAGCAGGCGATCCAACTCCACTCCGTGCTGGCTGGCCGCCACCGGGAGCATCTTGTCGCCATACCTGACCATCAGCCAGATGAACGAAGCGAAATAGAGGACGACGAACAGCCACATGAGCATGGCGTTCATCCGGTTATCCGCCGGGGAGATCTCCTCCTCCCGTTTGCCGCGCAGCCTGGAGGTCAATTCATAGACCCTGGCCAACTGGGCCACTGCCAGAATGCCGAGGACCAGGACCAGAACGATCAAAAGCTTCGTCATCGTGCGCTATTTGTGAACTACTGTCGGCAATACTTGGTTCGTCAGATCTGGTGATGGATGCTCTCCTCGATATAGGGGTGCTGGACCGGAGTGAGCGGTGCCTTGGTGAGCGCGCTCAGCACCGTGGTCATGAACAGACCAAGGAACGCCAGCATCATCCCCACCTCCAACAGTCCAACACCATGGAAGTGATGTCCCAACGCACCCGGCATGACGATCTGCACCATGTCCAACCAGTGACCGATGAAGATCAGCGCGCCCACACCGATCAGGAAGCGGGGGTTCCGCTTGGCATCACGGCTCATCAGCAGTACCATGGGCACGAGGAAATTGATGAAGAACATGCCCCACAAGAGCCATGGGTGCCCATCGATCCGTTGTTGGAAGTACGTGACCTCCTCAGGGATGTTGCTGTACCAGATCAGCATGAACTGGCTGAACCACAGGTAACTCCATAGGAAACTAATCGCGAACACCCACTTGCCCATATCGTGTATATGGGAGTTGGTGACCTGCGGGAGGTAACCTTTCCGCCGGAGGTAGAGCACCAACACCAGCGCAGTGACCATGGCAGTGACCCACATGCCACTGAACACGTACCAGCCGAACAGGGTGCTGAACCAGTGCACATCGATGCTCATGAGCCAGTCCCAGGCGAGCATGCTGCTGAAGACCGCGAAGAACACCAGGAACAGGGCACCACGGCGATAGTTCTTGAGGTGCCTGGTCACGAGCGACTGACCGCTTTCCTCATCCATGGCCTTGCTCTGCTTCCGGAACCACATGGCGAAAGCGAGGAAGGTGCCGATGTAGACCAACGTACGCAACCAGAAGAAAGGCATGTTCAAATACGCGGCCTTGCCCGCGATGAGCGCGTCATAGTGCTCCAAGTTGGTCGGATCGGTGGTACGCGGGTCCATCCAGTGCCAGATGTGGTGGATGCCGAGCGAACCGGCGGCCAGGACCACCAACATTACGCCAGCACCGAACCAGAGGTACGCGAACATGCCTTCATAGATCCGCTTCACGAGCACGCTCCAAGCGCTTTCTGTGGCATACTGCAGCGCGTAGAAGAAGAGCGCTCCCAGAGCGATACCGAAGAAGAAAAAGCCGTTCACTAGCAGACTGGCCCATGTCCGTTGGTGATGGTCGGAATGGTCCCCGAAAGACCTGCAGG
>JAGQVN010000267.1 GCA_020437905.1 Flavobacteriales bacterium | reverse complement strand
CGATCAGGAATACGCCATAAGGGACCAGCGCATGGGCGACAGAAGCGGCGATCAACACGGCTCGAGTGGCTGCACCGATCGCGACCATGGCCTTGACCAGCAGCTGCGGAAGGATCGCGGAATAACGATGCGCCTCCACGTTCACCTCCGGCGAAACGATCCACTTGTAGATCTGATAGGCACTGTCCACCTGAAGGGTGCGCAGGTCCCAATGCATGACGGACAGGACGATCAGCGACAGGAAAAGGGCATGCCCGAGCAGCTGCTCAGGAAGCGGTGGTGTTGGGGCCTTCCTCGGGGCCACTACGGGATCACGATAAGCCTTTGGACCGCAAACCCACCATTTCGGAACGTGATGTTCGCCACATACGTGCCGGCAGGAACATCGATATCGATGCTGTCGGTGGTCCCGTTCAAGGATGCCGTCCGTACCGGTCTGCCCGTGGCATCGAACAAGCTCATTGAGCGGAGCGCTTCCTCGGAACGGACGGTAACGGTGTTGGAGGTCGGGTTGGGGTGAAAGGATACCACGTTCGTCTGTGTTGGATGGTCAGGAACCGGTAAGGGGTCGAACATCTCGAAAACGGTGTCATCGTCGGTTTCCGCATTGGCGTGGACACGGACCACATACATCGCTCTCGATCCCGGACCATAGGTCTCGGTGGTCCCTGCCACGATGAAGCCTCCGTTCGGAGTAACATCCACACTGAAGCCCTCTTCATCGAACGCTCCGCCATAGTTCTTACCCAGCACGAACCCTCCGACCGGGTCCATGATCATTAGGAACATGTCCCTCCCACCAGCATTGAAGGAGCTGTTGAACATGGCAATTCCGAAATCGCCGGTAGCCGTTTCCACGATCTCTCTGGTCTCAGAATCCCCATCGGAGCCATAGGTATACTGCCAAACGGAGTCCCCGCCCAGGCTCAGCTCACCCACGAGTACTTGGGTCACCGTCGCGTAGCTCCTCGAATTGCCGCAGTAGACGATCGATCCGCTCGAGGCCTCCAGTACATCCGTGACCAGATCGGTGCTGTCCCCCCCAATGGACCGGGACCATTCAAGATCGCCAGTAGCGCTCAACTTGGCGACAATGCCATCCTGATCCCCTGGGCCGATGAAGGATGTACCCGATACCAGGACCCCACCATCGCTTGAAACTCCCGCCCCAAGACCCTGGTCCTCAAGATCGGTCCCAAGCGTACGGGTCCACAGTGTATCTCCGCTCAGATCCGTGCAGATGACCCAAATGTCCCCGGCCGAACCTGCGTCGCCGTAGGTCGTGCCGACAATAAAGATATTGTTCGGACCCAGTTCCATATCCGCAGCCAAGTCCCAATCCTCGGAACCGAATTGCTTCTGCCATTGCACCATTCCGTTCAGGTCGGTCTTCAGGAGAAGGATGTCATATCCATTGGGTCCTGTCGTGGTCCCCGCCATCAAATAGCCATCCGGCAGAACTCTTATCCGCGATCCGAACTGGACTTGCGCATCCGTATATGTCCGAGACCATTCTGGTAGACCGGAAGCGTCCAACTTGATCAGGTACATGTCACCGCCACCGAAACCGAAGCTCCCGGTGGACCCCAACAATACGAAACCACCGTCAGCGGTCTGTCGCACCGATCGGGCTTCATCAGTGTCGAAACCGCCATAGGTCCTTCTCCAAGTCGATTGTCCGGATAGTTCCAGCACGAGCAAGCTCAAGAACCCAACTAACAAGATCGCTGTTCGATCCACTCTAGACATGAGCTGCAATTTATAGTCCGGCACAGCGTCCCCTTCATTTTGCTTCGCGCCGATGCATGTACTTTTCCGACATGTGGACCAAGGCAGCAGAGCCAGGCGCAAGTCGATCCTGGCTGGATAACGCGGTCCTGATCGGCCTCTACAACGTGTTGACGGCATCCGTCATTGGGGTTGTGGCAGTTCTCTCTTCTTCGAAAGGTCTTTCGTGGGATTCATTTCTTCGATTCGATGCGCTTCATTATCAGTGGATCGCTGAGCATGGCTATGCTGATTTCCGTCAAGCCTTCTTTCCGTTGTTCCCTCTGCTATGGCGGATATTGACTGTGGAGGTATGGACCGCTGTAGCGATGAACGGAACTCTCTATCTCTTAGCGCTCATAACCCTCGGCAATTCCCTTCGGATCGATCGAAGGACACTTCTGATGTTCTGTTCAACACCTACTGCGGTGTTCTTTTTTGTCCCGTACACGGAGTCGCTCTTTTTTGTGGGTTCAGCGGTCCTGTTGATCGGCCACTCAAGGCAGGAGCGCGGCTTGATCTTCATGGGTTATCTGATCGCCTGCACGTCGAGACCGGTATTCACAGCCTTGTTGCCGGCCGTAGTCCTTGCCACGTGGTTGGCGGGGAATGATCGGCGGTCCATCTACCATCAGCTGATCCCGGCTGCTGGGGGAGTGGCGCTTGCCCTGGCCATGGTAACCATGGTCCAATACCGAGATACAGGAGAGTTCCTTGGGTTCTATCATGCTCAATCGGGCTGGGGCAACACCTTCGGTCTACCTACTATGCCACTTACCTCGTGGGGCGGAGGATGGATCGTAATGCTGGATGCGGCCGCACTTCTCATTGGTTGCATCGCAGGTCTACTGACCCTGCGAATGGCCTATACCAAATGGACCACTGGTTCGAGCAATGAACCATTCTTGGTAGCGCTCTCCACTGGATATCTCGCCTCGGTTTCCTTACTTGTTCTGCTGATCCACGGAGGGGAGTTATACAGCCTTGGCAGGTTCGTGTTCTGTTCGCCCTTTCTGATCGTCTTGCTCTGGCGATATCTACCACGCTGGTCGCAAGGAACGATCAAGAGGCATGTGCTCACATTTGGCGTCCTTGTGCTCTTCTTCCTCTTGTTCGGATCCTATGTGCATATTCAAACCTTTCTCAGGTTCCTTGCACTTGCCGGACTTCTTGCAGTGATACCGATCTCCTGCTACACCAAGGGTCCCTGGGTCTGGTCAGCAATGGTGGGTGCCTTACTCTGGTCCGTTCAGATCTATTTCGCCCTGCACTTCCTTGACGGAGGGTGGGTCGGTTAGCGCAACCCGACCATGAAAAGTTCCGGAACACGATGCCACTCGTCTCTTTCACAGACCGATCATCCGAACAAGCGCTCGGACGAACCCTTCCTTCAGCACCTTTGTTCCCCACATCGCACCCATGAACGGACGTAGTACGGCATTCATCATCCTTCTTGTGGTCCTGTTCCTCATCGACCTCTATGCCTACAAAGGGGTGAATACGGCATTGGGCAATTACTCCCTGTCGACCCGTCGCGTGGTCCGGATCGGCTACTGGATCCTCAGCATTGGCATCTTGGGGATGCTGGTCTGGGTTTCCGCGACCTTCCAGCAGCAGCGGATCAACCGGAACCACGCGTTCATGTTCTCCATGGCCGCGCTGTTCTTCCTGTTCTTCCTGCCCAAGGTGGTCATCGTGCTCTTCCACGGACTGGAGGATATGTTCCAGCTCTTCCGTTGGTCCTGGTGGAAGCTGACCCCGGCAGGTGAGGCCAGCGGTGAAGTGATCAGCCGGACCCGTTTCCTCTCACAGATCGGACTATACGCTGCAGCGGTACCCTTTATTGGGGTGCTCTATGGGATCACTAAAGGGAGGCGGAGCTTCCGTGTGGAGCAGGTCCCTGTCCGTGCCGCGAACCTTCCGGCTGCGTTCGATGGGCTTCGCATCGTGCACATCAGCGATATGCACCTCGGCAGTTTTCCGAAGGATAGTGATATCGTGGCCCGGGGAGTGGACATGATCCAGGCGCAACAGCCGGACCTGATCCTGTTCACCGGGGACCTGGTGAACGACTACGCCGATGAGGCCGAGCCCTGGATACCCTTGCTTTCCGGACTTGATGCACCACTGGGCAAGTACTCCATACTCGGCAACCACGACTATTCGGACTATGCCTACTGGAGCGATCCGGCGGCCAAGGTGGCGAACCTGGACCTGCTCAAGCAACACCATGCCACCATGGGCTTCCGGCTGCTTTTGGATGAACACGTTCCCATCGAGCGGAACGGTGAACGCATCGGCTTGCTCGGTTGTCAGAACTGGGGTCGCGGGTTCCAGCAGTACGGGGACCTCGGCAGGACCCTGCAGGGAACTGAGACCTTCCCCTTCCGGATCCTGATGACCCACGACCCGACCCATTGGGAGGCCCAGGTCTGGGGAACCGGCGTGGATATCACCCTGAGCGGCCACACGCATGGGGCCCAGTTCGGGGTGAAGATCAACGGCCATACCTACAGCCCGGCGCAATGGGTCTACAAGCACTGGGCGGGGCTCTATGAGCATGAAGGCCAGCGGCTCTATGTGAACCGGGGCTTCGGCTTCATCGGATTCCCAGGGCGCGTGGGCATGCCACCGGAGATCACGGTGCTGGAGCTGCAGCGGGGCTGATCGTTCGCGAAAAGTTCGATGGCCTCACACGAAGGCACGGAGGCACGGAGAATGGGTGAGAAGCAACCGAAGCCATCCGATCTAGAGCTGGGGCAGAAGAGGTCAGTTTACGATGCGCTTCACCCCATGTTTGAACAGCTCGGCGCCAAAGTTGATCAGCAATCCTACCCGGAGGTCCATCAGACGCAAATAGGTTAGCACTTGCTTGTAAGCCACGGCTGGGAGGATCTCAACCGATTTCAACTCCACAACGATGTGTTCTTCGACAAGAATATCGATCCGAAATCCCTTGTCGAAAGTGTACCCATCATACTCGAACACCACCTTTCGCTCCTCT
>JAGQVN010000266.1 GCA_020437905.1 Flavobacteriales bacterium | reverse complement strand
TCCTTGTTGTCGATCAGCGGGTCGTTGAAGGCGTCCACGTGGCCGCTGGCCTTCCACGTGGTGGGGTGCATGAAGATGGCCGAGTCGATGCCGACGATCTCCTCGTTCAGGCGCACCATGGCGGCCCACCAGTACTGGCGGATCTTGTTCTTGAGCTCTACCCCGTAAGGCCCGTAGTCGTAGGTGGCGCTGAGGCCGTCGTAGATCTCACTGCTGGGGAAAACGAAGCCATACTCCTTGGCATGGCCGATCAAGGTCTTGAGGCGGTCTTCAGCGTTGGACATCCGTCGGTTGCTGGTTGGGGCCGCTAAAGTAGAACGGTCCATCGGGCCGACCGGAGGCATTCGCAGAGGACTTGTCCTTCAACACGTTCGTGTGGGCAACTTGACCATCTGTCCGGCATTCCACGGCCACGGAGGCGGCTACTTTCGGCTCGGTCGCTTCGGTTCCGTTCCGAGCGACCGCGCGGCATATGTGGCGGTCTCTCTGTTTCGTACCCCTTTTCAGCGGTCTGGTGCTTTTTGCGCAACCGCCCAACGACGATTGTTCCGATGCCTTGACGCTCTGTGCGGATCAGCCGCTTGTGGGGAACAACACCGGGGCCACTGGTGCTCCGGGATTTTGTCCGGGGACCTCAAGCGTGCTGTGGTACACGTTCACGACCAATTCGCTCGGCGGTGCGGTGAACATCAGCTTGTCCACTATCAATTGCCCAAGTGTGGCCGGCATGGACAATGAACTGAGCCTCATCGTTCTGAACGGTGATGGGTCCTGTCAATTGGGTCAGTTCACCGCTGCATCGACCTGCGAACAGGACTCGTTGGACTTCACCTTGACCACGCCATCCCTCATGCCCAATACCACGTACTGGCTCCTGGTCGGAGGAGTGGCGAACAATGGGGCCTCCATTCCAGCACAATGTGACTTCTCGCTAACCATGAACGGCCCTGGTGTGGACATCGTGGACGTGGACTTCGATGCCGGACCATCGGTGGAGATCGGAAATGGGGAGTTCACGCAACTGGAAGCGATCGGTGGGACCACCTACCTCTGGACACCCAATTCCGGCCTCAGTGGGGACAATATCGCCGATCCGATCGCCAGCCCATCGGAGACCACGACCTACACGGTTACCACCGAGATCAACGATTGTATTTACAGCGACCAGCTCATCGTCGAGGTCATTCGAAGGATCGATCCGCCCAATACGTTCACGCCGAACGGAGACAGCTACAATGACACCTGGAGGATCTTTGGTATCGAGGATTACCCCTCTTGTGAAGTGCTGATATACAATCGTTGGGGCCAGCGCGTATTCCGCAGCGTGGGCTACCGCGAACCTTGGGATGGCGACCGGCTTCCGATGGCCACCTATTATTATCACATCGAGTTGAACCAACTGGAAGGTCGATCGGCGCCCTACACCGGTTCCGTGACCATTGTCCGATGAGGAGTGCGGCCATCATAGCCATCCTCCTTCTCCTCGGGCATGCAAGCAGCGCCCAGCAGGTTCCTCAGTACACGCAATACGTCTTCAACTATTTCAACATCAACCCTGCCGTGGCGGGGAGCAAGGATTGCATTGATGTGCGCCTGGGGTTCAGGAAGCAGTGGTTGGACTTCGACGGAGCGCCGACCACCGGTTGGGCGAGTGTGCATGCTACGCTCAAAGCAAAGAAGAAGCCCTATGTGGCCAACAAGCACGGTATCGGAATGGTCATGGAGGCTGACGAGACCGGTCCATTGGGCTATACCCTGATCAATCTGGCATACGCGTACCATATGCAACTGTCACGGGGCTATTTCATGTCCATGGGATTGTTCGCCGGGGTGAAGCAGCAAAAATTCGATGTGGGCAAGGTCACCCTGGAGGACTATGCCGATCCTGTGATCGGTAGCAATGGCTCCTCCTTCGTGGTCCCTTTGATCTCCCCCGGGATCTGGTTGTATAGCAATACGGGCTGGTGGGCAGGCGCCTCCCTTCATCAAAGCTTGGGCAATCGCGTGAACGGCATCGGTGAGAGCTCACGATTGACACAGCACTTCATGGCCAGTGGCGGTTATCGTTGGCGCTTGGGCAAAAAGACCTCCGTGACCCCAAGCACATTGTTGAAGTTCAGTGGTGGTGCGCCCATGGCCATGGACATCAATGTCATGTTCGATTGGTTCCGGGTCCTGGGGGTCGGTGTTTCCTACAGGAACACCGATGCGGTGGCCTTCATGGCCAAGTTCCACTTCCTGAAGTTCTTCCAGCTGGGGTACAGCTACGATGTCACGACCTCAAAACTTCGGGTCGCCAGCTCCAATACCCACGAGATCATTCTGGGGATCACGCCATGTGTGCCCATTGACCCGAGCAAGCGGATAGTCAGCTGCCCCATATTCGAATAGGACCCGACTCCGGAACGATGAAGATCAACCTACCCCGTTCGCTCACCGTCCTGTTGGGAGCCGGCTTCATGCTGTTCGCGCAAGCCCAGGAACGCCTGTACTGGGTGGGTGGAAGTGGGGATTGGAGCGACGCGACCCATTGGGCGGTGGAACAGGGCGGGCCCGGTGGGGCAGGCCTCCCAAGGAAGCAGACGGAGGTTGTTCTGAACAGCGATGTGCCCTTGACGATCCGGATCGATCAGGATGCCTGGTGCAATGAGCTTAAGGTCGCGGGACCGGTAACCGTTACCGGTGATGAAACAGCAACGCTTCGAGCACACGGGGGATGGTCCTTGGATGCACAGGTGGCCTGGTCCTTCGGCGGCGTCGTCCAGCTTGAAGCCCAACGAGGCGGACATGAGCTGGATCTCGGTCGGGCCCGGATCGGAAGCGATCTATGGCTCTCTGGAGGTGCCACCTGGTCGATGGTCAGTGACCTGGTCCTGGACGAGGGATCCACACTGGTGCTGAAGAACGGCACGCTGGTCTCCAACAACCATCTTATCCGTGCTGGTGCATTGCGAACCGAGGGGAACAAGCCGAAGCGGCTGATCCTTGATGGATCGGCGATGATCCTACGGGACCCGATATCCACCGAAGCGGAACGGATATTGGAAACGAACGGGTCCGGGGTGCTTTCGGCGTCCGGACAACGCTTGGAGATAGCTCCCATACAGGCCAGGGGTATCACCCCTTGTGGAACAGGTCCTGGCCAGACACCGTTCACCATCGATGCCCAGTTGCTGAGCGACTACAACGGATTCGGGGTTTCGTGTAAAGGAGCGTGTGACGCGGTGGTGACCGTTCAGCGTACGGGTGGTGTAGGGCCTTTTGTGTTCCAATGGCTGTTCGGTGGTCCAATGTCGCAAACGTGGAACGGGAGCTGCGCCGGTACTCAGGTGGTCATCGTGACCGACCAGGGGCAGGGCGTATCGTGCTCGGCATCCATACAGGTGACCGATCCCGGTGCCTTGGGCGTGATCTTCTTCCCGGCCATTGTGCCACCGGCTTGCGCGGATGTGTGCGATGGACAAGCCAACGCCATTGCGGTCGGTGGTACGGGGGTCTACGGCTATGACTGGAACAGCGGATCGGGAACGGGGAGCTTTTTCAATGGGTTGTGTGCAGGCGTGAACACCTTGGAGGTGACAGACAACAATGGGTGTTCCTTCGACACCACCTTCACGATCGCGTTGCAACCCATCACGGTCGATCTGGTACCCACGAATGCGGGTTGTTTCGGCGAATGCGACGGCTCTGCCACGGTGAACCCATCCGGTGGTACCGGGAACCTGAGCATCTCCTGGTCGCCCACACCGCCGATCGGCCAAGGCACCACTACTGCCGATGGGTTGTGCGCCGGACCATGGTCCGTGACCATTCAGGATGACAACGGTTGCGACACCACGGTGAACTTCATCATCGATGAGCCACCACCCTTGGAGACGAACCCTTCCTCTACCGACGCCTCCTGTGGTGATGTATGTGACGGCACAGCGAGCGTCGTTCCTTCGGGTTCGCCCGGACCGTTCATCTTCCAATGGACGCCGACTCCTCCTATTGGTGATGGCACCGCATCTGTAAGCGAGCTGTGTGCCGGAACCTGGACGGTCCTCGTAACCGACCAAGGCACAGGTTGCGATACGCTGATCACGTTCCTCATCGATGCCCCGCCCTTGATCGACCCCCAACTGGTCGTGACCGATGCCACGTGTTCGGACCTCTGCAATGGAGAGGCTGAGCCACAGCCATCCGGGGGGCAAGGTCCGTACACCTACTTCTGGACCCCCCCACCTCCGAACGGCCAGGGAGCTTCCATCGCACAGGATCTTTGTCCAGGGAACTATTCGGTACTGATCACCGACGCACTAGGTTGTGATACGTTGGTCGAATTCACCGTTGCGGCACCTCCGGAGCTGGTGGTCGAGCTCATTCCCACGGATGCAACGTGCGCAGGGCTTTGTGATGGCAGCGCGACCTTGAGCATCGCTGGTGGTACACCGAACTACACTATCGTTTGGTCTCCGCAACCGCCGAACGGTCAGGGAACGGGCACTGTTACCGAACTATGTGCCGGGCCTTGGTCGGTGAGCGTGACCGATGCGAACGGCTGCGACACGACCATCCAGTTCCAGATCTTCGAGCCTCCTCCGCTCGATGTGGACCTGGATATCCAGCAGGTCTCCTGTGGAACGCTCTGTGACGGGATCGCAACAGCGAACGTGACCGGCGGCACCGCGGGATACACATACCAATGGTCGCCGGAGCCGGGTGGAGGACAAGGTAGCCCTGAGGCCACGGGGCTCTGTGCAGGCCAATACACCTTGCTGGTGACCGATGCCAATTCATGTGAACTGCTTGTGCCCTTTGAGATCCTGGGACCTGTGGAGCTACAGCCCGTTCTGGATATCACCGATGCGAGCTGCCCGGGGGAATGTGATGGAACGGCATCCTTGGCGGTTACCGGGGGTACGTTACCCTACACGTTTCTCTGGACTCCCGAGCCAGGAGTAGGTCAAGGGACAAGCGATGCGATCGGGCTATGCTCGGGCAATTACCTGGTCACAATCACGGACTCCGTTGGGTGTGATACCACGCTGGCCTTTGAAGTGCTCTCCTTGCCCGAGATCCTGCCGAATGAGCTGGTTGAACCTCCTGCATGCTGGAACAGCTGCGACGGTTCGATCGTACTGGCTCCTTCCGGTGGTGATGGAACGTTCACCTTCGACTGGGATCCGGCGCCATCGAACGGAGATGGAACTGCGCAGGCGCTGGGTCTTTGCGCAGGCACCTACCAGGTGTTGGTCAGTTCCGGCGGTTGTGACACCACCTTGGTATTCGACCTGCAGGCGCCAGCTGAACTGGATGTTCAATTGGACATTCAGGCTGCATTGTGTCCAGGTAGTTGTGATGGACAGGTCTTGGCTACCGTTAGCGGAGGCACGCCAGGCTACGATCTGCAGTGGACGCCGGCCCCCAGCTCCGGGCAAGGAACACCCAACGCGGTAGGGTTCTGTGCAGGTCCGGTGCAATTGGTTGTCACGGATGCCTTGGGTTGCGACACCACGATCCAGTTCTTTATCAACGGACCGCCTCCGTTCGATGTGGTCCTTGACATCGGCCCAGCGAGTTGTGGTGGGCTGTGCGATGGTACCGCCGACGCATTGGTATCTGGAGCGAACGGTGGCTATAGCTTTGATTGGCAACCTCTTCCAGGAAGCGGGCAGGGGACCCCCGATGTGACCGGACTTTGTCCGGGTCCGGCTACCCTGACAGTGACCGATCAGTTGGGTTGCGACACCACCATCCAGTTCATCGTCGATACGCCTTCGGGGATCTCGGCGGTGCCTTCGGTAGGCGATGCAAGCTGTGCCGACCTATGCGATGGCACCATCGACCTGGTCCTGTCCGGCGGGCTGCCTCCGTACGCCTTCACCTGGGTGCCATCTGCTCCGATCGGGAACGGTACACCCAACGTGGCCGGCCTTTGCCCGGGCACCTATTCGGTCACCATCAGCGATCAAGCTTCCTGTGATACGGTGTTGGTCATTGACGTGGGCGCACCCCTTGCGCTGTTGGCCGAATTGAGCTTCACCAACGAGTCGTGCAACGGCCCTTGCGATGGAACGGCCAATGTGCAGGTGAGCGGAGGTCAGCCCGGCTATCAGTTCACATGGGCACCACCTCCTCCGATCGGCGATGGAACGGCCAGCGTTAGTGGCCTATGCGCAGGTGAATGGGCGGTCACCATTACCGACCTGGGTGGTTGCGACACCACCATTGTGTTCGAGGTGCTGCCGGAGCAACCGTACGTCATTTCGCACACCCAACAGAATGTCAGCTGTTTCTTCGCCTGTGATGGATGGGCGGCGCTGGATGTGTCGGGAGGTGTGGCGCCTTATCAGTTCATCTGGTCCCCTGCGCCGGGCGGTGGGCAGGGAACCGACAGCGCGTTCGCGATGTGCGGCGACCAGTATGCTGTTCAGATCATCGATGCAGCCGGATGTGATACGACCTATTCCCTGGTCATTGAGAAACCGGTGCCAATAACCGGTAGTTTGATAACCCAATTCGAGACCTGTGATGGCCCATGCACTGGTGCGGCGGATATCACCGTGTTCGGTGGAGCGGGCGGATATACATTCGAATGGCAACCCGCGCCAGGGGGAGGGCAGGGAACGGCATCTGTGACCGGGTTATGCGCCTCGGTGATGAACTACACCGTGACCGTGGGCGATTCGCTCGGATGCGATACCACATTCGCTTTCGTCATCGGTCCGTTCGAGCCTATTGTTCCGAACTTGAGCACCACACCGCTCTCCTGTTCCGGGGAATGCGATGGAACTGCCACTGTTGGACCGACGGGCGGAGAGCCTCCTTTCTCCTATGTATGGACCCCTGAACCGGGTGCAGGACAGAACACTCCTTCGGTAACAGGATTATGTGCCGGTGTTTATTCGGTACAGATCACGGACAACACATTCTGTGACACCCTCATCAATGTGCTGATCACCGAGCCTGATCCGATCGAACCCGGTGCATCCATCTCGCCGATCACGTGTGCCGGGGAATGCGATGGGTCCATCGTTCTTTCGCCCACCGGGGGCAACGGTGGTTTCTTGTTCGATTGGGATCCTGCACCACCCAATGGTGATGGCACGAACGCAGCTTTCGACCTATGCCCCGGGAACATCAGCGTCACCATCACGGACGCGAACGGTTGCGATACAACGGTCACGTTCGAGTTGACCGAGCCCATGCCCGTATTGCTGGACGCTGTAGCGACAGCAAGCGAGTGTCAGTTGTGCAATGGGACCGCGACAGCCTCGGTCTCTGGCGGCACACCTCCCTATTCCTATGGTTGGACCGATGCGAACAACAACGTCATCGGCACCGACTCGCTCCTGAGCGGCTTGTGCGCAGGCATATACACGGTGCTCGTGTCGGATCAGAACGGATGTGAGGAAAGCGCCGTGATCAGCATTTCGGACGTGGATGGTGAGCAGGTCCAAGCAGTAGGCGGCACGACGAGCTGCCCGAACACCTGCGATGGGACAGCGAACGTGCAGTATGTCTGCTCGGATCCACCGTGCACGGTGCTTTGGACGACATCCCTTGGCGTTTCCTTGGGACAGACCGCAGACACGGCGACCGGGCTTTGTGCAGGCGACTACCTGGTGCAGGTGACCAACAATACGGGTTGCATCACCGTGGAAGGGGTGACCGTGACCGCTCCAGCCCCGATCGTTCCGAACCTGAGCACCACACCGGTGAGCTGTGCCGGCGTCTGTGATGGGATCGCGACCCTCGGGCCGAGCGGCGGCATTGGACCGTTCAGCTACGCTTGGGACCCGGTACCGCCCAGCGGAGACGGCTTGCCCCAGGCGAGCGGCCTTTGTGAAGGGGTGTATGAGGTGCTCGTCACGGATCTTGGAGCCGGGTGCGATACCACAGTGAACGTGCTGATCATCGGACCGTCACCGATCGGGCCGAACGCGACGATCCAACCGGTTTCCTGCGACGGCATCTGCGATGGTAGCATTGTGCTTTCGCCTTTGGGCGGCAACGGCGGGTTCCAATTCAGTTGGTCCCCTGTGCCCCCCAACGGTGACGGTACGAACGCAGCCTTTGACCTGTGTCCAGGCGATTGGACGGTTACCATTGTGGACCAGAACGGCTGCGATACCACCGTAACCTTCAACCTGACAGTTCCTGCTGCGATCGTGTTGAATGGATCGAGCACGCCGAGCCAATGTCAGGTGTGTGACGGTACAGCCACGGTGAACATCAGCGGAGGTGCGGGGATCGTCTCGGTGCAATGGACCGATCAGAACGGCGATCCTGTTGGGACCGGGGGGTCATTGAGCGGCCTCTGCGCCGGCATCTACACCGTTCAGGTCACAGACAGCGCAGGGTGTACCGCAGCTCTTGTCGTTCCTGTGGAGGACAGCGATGGCGAGCAGCTCAGTACGATCGATGGCACCACCACTTGTTCCACCGATTGCGATGGAACGGTGGAAGCGATTACCCCATGCATCAACGGACCCTGTGTCATTACATGGTACGATGATCAAGGCATCCAACTCGCTCAGGCGACTTCCGTGCTGAGCGGGCTATGTCCGGGGACCTATATCGTAGAGGTGGTGAATGCGCTCGGCTGTATAAGCCTGGATACCGCCACCGTGGTGCCCGGTACGGCGTTGAACCCCAACCTGAGCACTACTCCCGCCTCCTGCAATGCTGCGTGCGATGGGACGGCCACGCTTGCTCCTTCCGGAGGTGTCGGGCCGTACACATTCGTCTGGTCCCCACCGCCGCCGATCGGAGATGGTACAGGGCAGGTATCCGGACTGTGTGCAGGCGTGTACGAGGTGAACATTACGGATCAAGGGACCGGTTGCGATACGCTGCTGTTCATCCTGATAACGGAGCCACCTGCCATTGCAGTGAATGCGGTGGTCCAGGATGTGCTTTGTGCAGCTGATTGTAATGGAAGCATCGTACTATCCCCACAAGGAGGTGTGGGCGGCTTCCAGTTCGCATGGGATCCGATACCCACCAACGGTGATGGGACGAACGCTGCATTCGGTCTTTGCGCAGGGGTGCAGCTGGTCACGATCACCGACGCCAATGGCTGCGATACCACATTGAGCTACACCATCACTGGACCATTACCGCTTCAGCTGACCGCTGCATCCACGCTGAGCGAGTGCGGTCAATGCAACGGTACGGCAGAAGTGGAGGCAAGTGGTGGTACGCCGCCCTTTGCATACATCTGGACCTTGTCGGGTACGGTGGTCGGTATCGACTCTGCATTGACCGACCTGTGTGCCGGGCTCTATGAGGTGCTCGTTCAGGACGCGAACGGCTGTGATGCGTTGATCGCGGTTCCCGTGGCGGATCTGGACGGAGAGGTCCTGACCGTTCAGGATGGATCGACCGGATGTCCCGGCGATTGCGACGGTGTAGTGAACGTTTCCTTCACGTGCAGCGATCCGCCCTGTACCATAGCCTGGTTCGATGCCTTTGGTATGGACCTGAACGAGTCCTCCGATATGCTGGACAGCTTGTGTGCCGGCACCTACCTCGTTCAGGTGATCAACGCCACGGGATGCCTCTCGATCGACACGGCGACGGTGGTCGAACCGGATCCCATCCTTCCCAACCTGGGCACCACACCGGTCACCTGCTTTGGCGACTGCGATGGTTCAGCGGTCTTGGCTCCTTCCGGTGGTGTCGGCCCATACACGTACGCCTGGACCCCCGTGCCTTCCAACGGGGATGGTTCACCACAGGCGCTCGATCTGTGTGCGGGCAACCTGAACGTGCTCATTACGGATTCCGCAGGTTGCTCTATCGATGTGGGTGTGCTGGTCCTCAGCCCCGACCCCCTGGCGGCATCCTCTTCGGTGGAGCCCATTTCCTGCAACGGTGCCTGCGACGGGAGCATTGTCCTGACACCATCAGGGGGTAACGGAGGGTATACGTATCAATGGCTACCACCACCGCCCAATGGAGATGGGACGAATGCCGCCTTCGATCTGTGTGCAGGGGTATGGACCGTTCTTGTGACCGACTCCTTGGGATGTGATACAAGCTATTCCTTCACGCTCATCGATCCTCCCGCATTGCAGGTTCAGCTTGACCTGATCGGGAATCCCTGTTTCGGGGATTGCCTGGGGATGGCCGAAGCCCTTGTTAGCGGAGGGGTGCCACCCTATGCCACAGTTTGGACCGATGAACAGGGCAATGTGTTGGACACCGACACGCTCTCCATCACCGGGCTGTGCGCAGGGAACTACCTGTTCTCGGTCACCGATTCCTCCGGTTGCGTGTCAGGAACGCCCTTCACGATCGGTGAAGGAGCGCCAATCGATGCAGGGTTGCTGTTCACTAATGAGACTTGCCTGGGTCCATGCGATGGAACGGCCAGTGTGTCGCCATCAGGTGGTGCAGGTGGGAGCTTCACCTACCTCTGGCAGCCCGCGCCGCCGCTGGGCCAGGGTACAACTAACGTCAGCGGCTTGTGCCCGGGCAATTGGTCGGTAACAATAACCGATACGTTGGGCTGCGATACAGTGGTGGCATTCACGATCCTGCCCTACGAACCCGTCGTTCCCAACGCTGATGTTCAGAACATTTCCTGCCAAGGAGCCTGTGACGGGTCTGTCGAACTGGCACCTACAGGGCTCGGTCCATTCACCTTCGATTGGGACCCTGAACCACCCAATGGGGATGGAACCTCATCGGTCCAGAGCGCTTGCCCAGGTACCTGGACCGTGCAGATCACCGATGGCGTCGGCTGCGATACGACGTTCACCTTCCAGCTCACCGAACCCCTCGAACTGACCGTCGCCCTGGACAGCGCCACAGCCGCAAGCTGTTCCAACGCTGCGGACGGGGCCATCGCTATTACCGCAGGGGGAGGGACACCCGGTTACACGTTCCAATGGACCGGCAATAACTATACCTCCGATGTGGAGGATCCGGTCGGGCTGTTGCCGGGGAACTATACGCTCCTGGTGACCGACACCAATGGCTGCGAAGTGCTGCTGGATGTGGAAGTATTGGCGCTTACGACCGTGATCGCGGATGCCGGAGCCGATGTGGAGAACTGCACAGGGGTCGCGATCGTCCTGGATGGAAGTGGAAGCACCGGAGCAGTGGATGCGGTCTGGACCGATATGGACAACAACGAGTTGGGCAACACCTTGGTACTGGACATCGGAGCGCTGCCGACCGGTACGTACACCTTCACGTTGGTCGTCAGCGACGGGCCCTGCACATCGAGCGATGAAGTGACCATCACGGTATTGCCCCTGCCCGTAGCGGAGGCAGGGCCGGCGCAGACCATCTTCATCAACGAGACCGCCACGTTAGGCGGCGATCCAACAGGGCCGATAGGTTCAACATTCTCCTGGTCCCCGGATTCGCTGGTGAGCGACCCGGCACTACCCGACCCGGAAACCTCACCTGGAGCGACCACTTGGTTCTATGTCACTGTGGTGGCCCCGAACGGATGCACCTCGGTGGATTCGGTGCTCATCACTGTGGTCCCGGAGTTCGTTATCCCCACGGGCTTCTCGCCGAACGCGGATGGTACCAACGATACCTGGGTAATCGACCTGATCGAACTCTTCCCCAACGTGGAGGTGGAGATCTACAGCCGCTGGGGAGAACTGTTGTTCCAGAGCGTGGGCTACCGCGAACCCTGGGACGGGTCGTACAAGGGTGGGCAGGTGCCCATTGGAACGTATTACTACGTGGTCCGGTTGAACGACCCTGAGTACCCGGATGCATTCACCGGCCCGTTGACCGTGATCCGATGAGAAAAGGACCCATGAGAACCACTCCGATCGTCGCGATGTGCTTGCTCTGGGCCACTTCGGAGGCCCAGCAGCTGCCACAGCTCAGCCAGTACCGCTCCAACGATTACCTGTACATACCTGCAGTGGCCGGGAGCCGCCCTTTGTTCGAGATGCGCAGTGCCCACCGGAACCAATGGGTGGGCATCACGGATGCGCCCAGGACCTTCATGTTGGGTGTTACCACACCTGTGGGGGCCAAGATGGGTATCGGGGGATCGGTGTTCACGGACAATGTGGGCCCCACCAGACGGACAGGCTTTCAGCTGACCTATGCCTACCATTTGCGGCTGACCAAGGAACTCAAGTTTTCTCTGAGTTTGAGCGGAGGTATGTTGCAGTACCTGGTCGATGGTTCGAAGATCACCTTCAACGACCCGAACGAAACGGCCATCGATGGTCAATTGCGCGACGACCTGGTGCCGGACATGACCTTCTCACTGTTGCTGTACCATCCGCGGTATTGGTTTGGATTCACGGCCCCACAATTGCTCAGGAACAAGCTCTATTTCTTCGACGATCGTGACGGGACCATGAACACGTTGGAACGGCATTATTTCGCCACTGCAGGCTACAAGTTCATGTTAGGTGAACAATTTGCGCTGGAACCTTCCGTGTTGGTCAAATACGTGGATCCCGTTCCACCGAAGCTCGACGCGAACCTCACGTTGCGCTACAAGGAGTTCCTATGGCTCGGTGCAGGATGGCGCTCCAACGATGCGATACCGATCACCGTCGGTTTCTGGCTGAAGCGCATGTTCCAGTTCGGCTATTCTTATGACATCACAACCACTGGGTTGAGCCAGTACGCTGGCGGCACGCATGAAGTGATGTTGGCGGTCACATTCGACAAGCGGCCAAGACCACGCGGTTCAAGCGTTCCTGAAGCTGCCGCTCCAGTGGAATAGCGACGGCACACACGAGCGCTTCTTATGGAAGTGGGAGAACAACTTGGCGATCGGCGCGGTCTGCTCGTCGATCGCAGGTATGGATCCGGCTGAAAGGGCCGTAAATACTGGCGCTTCGGGCACGGATCTTCGTAAATTGGCCGACCTCTTACCAGGGGACCCTG
>JAGQVN010000265.1 GCA_020437905.1 Flavobacteriales bacterium | reverse complement strand
TGCTCGCTTGGACGGAGCACCTCTGCGTTCCCTTCACCCAGGGATGCATCGGTCGATCGTCGAGCATGTTCCACCAGGTCCCGAAGGAGGTCCAATGACCGGCCGGCAGCCCGCTCCCATCCGGGGGCCAGCTTGCTGAGCAGCGGGAACAGCTCGCTTCTCACTCTATTCCTCCGGTACTTGGGGTCGGCATTGGAAGGGTCCTCGCAGAAGGGGACCTGGAAGTCTTTGGCATGGGAAAGGATATCCTCCCTGGTCGCATCCAAGAGGGGGCGAACGACCGACCCGGATCGGTACGGGATGCTCGCCCATCCGGCCAAGCCCGCACCCCGCAACAGGTTCATGAACAAGGTCTCCAGGGCATCATCCCGGTGATGGGCCATGGCGACCCTGCCGATCTCCAGCTCCGCCGCGCACTGGTTCAACCAGGCGTATCGAACCTGGCGAGCCGCCATTTGGACCGAGCCTTCCCGTTGCTGGAGCGCTCCAGGCTGGAGGGTGTGTCCCACGAAAGGGATCCCCAGCGAAGCACAGTGCTCCCGGACCATCCGCTGCTCCGATGCTCCTTCCGCTCCCCGCAAACCATGGTCCAGGTTCGCCACCGTACAGGCATAGCCCAGGTGATGGAGCACATCGAGGAGCACCATGCTGTCGGCACCACCGCTCACCGCTACGAGCACCGCCTGCCCGGGCTTCAGTAGAGCTTTTTCCGTGAGCGTACGGCGGACCCTATGCTTCAGTGGCGGGCTCATCCCTCAACAGATCGATCACTGAACGCGCCTTCAAGTCACATTCCTCCCATTCCTGGACCGGGTCGCAAAGTGCGGTAAGTGCGCTCCCGGTCATCAAGGATACCAGGTCCTTTGTTCCGTCGAACAACAGGGTACGGATGACCACGTTGAGGTCGCCGCTACCGTCCGGCATCAGATATCCCAGGCTTCCGCTGAACAGGCCTCTGAGGCCGCCTTCCAGTTCGTCGATCAATTGCATGGCCCTCACCTTGGGTGCACCGGTCATACTGGCCATGGGAAAGCAGGCTCGCACCACCTGGGTCCTGTCAGTATCACCGATACGGGCATGCACCACACTGACCATCTGATGGACGGAGCTCATGGAACGGACCTCACAAAGGCTGCGCACCTCGACGGTACCTGCCCGGGCGAAGCGCGAGAGGTCGTTGCGCATCACATCGGTGGCCATGATATTCTCCGCACGTTCCTTGGGATCCTTTCGCAGTTCGTCGATCATATCTTGGTCGGTCCCCGGATCCTCTGAGCGGGGGCGTGTGCCCTTCATCGGCTCGGCGAGAACCCCATCCTGAGTGAACTCCAGAAAGCGTTCCGGACTTAGGCAAACGGCCATTTGATCACCCAGCTTATACACCCCCGCGAATGGAGCATCGGACAGGCGGAGACACCGGTCGGCCCAATGGGGCGCCTGGATCGATAGGCAAGCTGCCTGGCGCTCAATGCAATAGTTCAGCTCGTAGACATCACCGCGCTGGATGGCGCTCAGGGCTCGTTCGGCCCGTTCCAGGTAACGCTGCTCATCCACCAGCAGCCGAAGCTCCGGGAATGCCCGCATGCGACCAGGGTCCCACGGTCCGAACAAACGCTCTGCGAGTTCCATTCCCGCTTGCTCATCCTCCCGCAGGACCTTGAGGAACGCTTCTCCGCGCTCCCACTCGACAATGATCCTGGGTACGAACCAGAAAAGGGCTGGCCAGGAGGTCCGCGCAACCGGCGGCGCACCCGAACGTGGCTCCGAGTCGAGCCGCAGCTCGTAGCCCAGATGCCCCATGCTCACATCGTCCCGCTCCCGAAAGGCTTCTGACCATCGATCGAACGCCCCGGCAGGTCCTTCTGCGCGGAACGACCGAAGCGAACCGACCCCCAGGATGGCGTGCTCCCGATCCGCAGTGCGCCGAAAGAGAAAGAGCTCCTCTTGACCCAGGCGGGAGAATACGGGCAGGCCGCGACGACCCAGCGGAACCACTATCCTATCCGACACGGCTCCAAGTTATTCGCATAAAAGCAACCTGACGGACCGGATCACGTCATCCTAATGCCAATGAACTGCAGGCGTCACAGTATCGGTTCCGGGGATGGTTTGGAGCTTCCGGCAGGTCGATGGGTCCATCGAACCGTTCGGGAAGGGGTCTCAGGAAACCCATTTTGGGGAATAACTCGCTATCCGATGCATGTCGAACGCATCGACTTGCCTTATTTTTGAACTTGCCATGATGAAAAGTTCACTTTCCATCGTCCTCGGGGTCCTGTCTTTGGTTGCATACGGGCAGAACGCTCGGATCGTCCTGAACAACGACCCCTACATCGTTTATGATAGGACCGCACCCGCCACTCAGGAAACCTGGTTGGTGATCGGAAGTAGTACGAACAATGCGATCAGTTCCAACCCGGCCGGGTCGGGGAACATCATCTCGGAGCGGGAACGGAACTTCATCCGGTGGAACATTGGGAACACCACAGGGAACTACGTGATCCCGTTCACGAGCCCGAACAATGTCAAGATGCCGCTCAACTACAATAAGGCCACGGCCGGTACAGGTGGGGGATCGGTGGTTTTCTCGACATACAATTTCGGATCGACAGGTGCGGCTTGGAACAACTTCCTTTACATGCCCTCGGATGTGACCCACATGAACGACCTGACCACGGGATTGCCCAACAATTCCGACAATGTGGTGGACCGTTTCTGGATCATCGATACACAGCATCCCGGCATGGCATACGCTACCAAACCTGATGCTTCTTTACTGTTCACCTACGATGCTCAGGATGTGACCGCTGGGAATGCGATCAATGGTCTGAGCCCGCTGAACGCGCAACGGTTCAACACAGGTCTGCAGAAATGGGGGGACTTCCTTCCGGCTTGCCTCTGGACCAACATTGGTGGCCAACAACGGACCGTTTCGCTACCCGCCGGACCCGGGGTGATCGGCGGAGCTGATTTCTTCCGGAGCTGGACGCTTTCCGACCTGGGGAACCCCTTGCCAGTGGAACTGGTGAGCCTGAAGGGTGATTGCGAGAACGGCAGGGTGGTGATCCGTTGGTCGACGGCCAGCGAACAGAATAATGACTTCTTCCTGGTCGAGAAGAGCATGGATAACGTGGAGTGGAACACGATCGGTACCGTGGATGGCGCAGGCAATAGCGCAGGGCTCCTGAACTATGCCTTTGTGGATGATGCTTCGAACACGCTGGCATACTACCGCCTCGTACAGACGGACTTCGACGGCACGACCTCGGTAAGCGACGTGGTTGCTTCCGGTTGCAATACACAAGGCGGCATCTCCATTGTTAGTGCATGGGATGCGGGAGATGTGCTGAATGTCATGGTGAGCTCCTCCGATGAGCAGGTGAGGGACCTCAGTGTGATGGATGCACAAGGCAAGGTCCTGATCACTCAAGCGAGCCAGGTCATTCTGAACGGTTTGACCCAATTGCAGGTACCCAAACAGGGCATCTCCAGCGGGATTTACGTGATCCAATTGCTGAACAGCAGCGGTGTGCTCAGTCGCCGCGTCATGCTGAACTAGGGTCGCTGCCGGGGTCCCTGACCGGAGCTTTTACCCGGAGGCCGGTCTAGTCGTCCATGTGCATGTACTGTCAAGGACCCGTGCGGCTCCGATCATGGGGTCTCAGCTTTCTGCTTCCGTCCGAGCGGGTCCGTGGTACCTGCCAATGGTCCCCATCCATCTTGCGACAAGCACAGCCATCAGGCACAAGAACGAGGCCAGCAATGCCAGGTAGCCCAGGTATTGTCCGTGCCTGCTGAAGAACGTCAGTTCGGAGTTGATACGAACCGTGGCCAGGAATGCTGCGGGCTCCCACCATCCGGTAGCCTGGGAAACATCTCCTCGCTGATCGATGACGCAGGAGATCCCCGTGTTCGCGGAGCGCAATACATCCCGTCGGTGTTCGATCGCGCGTAGCCGGGCATATTCCTTGTGCTGCTTGTAGCCCGGTGTATCACCCCACCAGCCATCGTTGGTCAACACGGCGATCAGACCCGCCCCGTTCCGCACGTATCCACCGACATACGCTCCGAACACCGATTCGTAGCAGATCACAGGAGCCACGCGAACACTGCCGTCCACAGCAGTGAAGACGGACCGCTCCTCTTGAATAGCCAGGCTGCCAGTGGTGCCGCCCAGATCGATGGAGAGGGCCTCAATGGAACCCAGGAACTCCTCGAACGGCAGCAGCTCCACCCCTGCCACCAATTTGCTCTTGCGATATACCCCGACCTCACCGAGCTCATTCACGAACAAGGCCGAATTACTGGCATCGAAATGGCGGTCGGTTCCCCTTAGTGGCCTCGCAGATACCGGATAGTCATCGGTCTTATCGTACAATTTGTATGCGGACATACCCGTGAGGACCGTGGCGTTCGGATAGGCTCGGAGCCACTCCTTGATCCGTGAGACGCTCCGAGAACGGTCCATCCGACCTTCCCAAAGTCCTGCCACGGATACCGCTCCATCACGGTCGATATCCACCTGCGGCCGTTCCTGCAGGGCGGTCTCCGGCATGACGACGACCTTGACCGCTTCGGTCATGAGCGGTTCGGCCAGCGCCAGCATACGATCCAACTGCTCGATCGGATCCGCGCTCAAGAATTTTTCGGAATACGGATCGATGTTGGGTTGCACCACCACCACCTGCACCTCGTGCCCCTGGGGCGCGTAGGAGTGGTAGCGCCAGAGGGAAACGCTGAGAGGCACCAGCAGGCAAGCGATCGCCATCCAAGGGGTTCCGAACGACCAGGCCCGAGGGACAAGGAGGCCAAGCATGGACAGGTTCACCAGGAGCACCCAAAGGCTTCCGCCCAGATGACCGGTATACTCATACCATTGCACCCATTGGGGCTCGGTGGCGAAAACGTTGCCCAAGGTCAACCATGGCCAGGTGAGGTCCCAGTCCATGTGCAGGTGCTCGAAACAGAGCCAGGCGTCTACGAAGGCGAACCATCCCGGAAGGGCCCCAAAAGTGCGCCGGACGGGGCGCATGAACGCGAAGGGGAGCAGCATGAGCGCCGAATTGGCCAACATGACCAGAAAGCCAGTGAGGAAGCGCGTGGGCCAGGCCTCCTCGACATTGCCCAACCAGGTGGTCGTGATCATATTCCAGAGGAAGAGCCCCGGTAAAAGGACCCAGGCCACGCCTCTTCGCCACGGCTTGTTCCCCAGACCCCAGCGGTCCTCCACCACGAGGAGGAAGGGCACGAAGCCAACGAAGGCCAGAGAGGCGATCGATCCGGTCGCAGGCCAGGCCAAGGTCATCAAGCCCCCCCCCATCAGGGAAAGGAATACATGGACATACGTGCGCACGATACCGCCGAAGGTAGGCCGCCCTCAGCGCAGCAGATACATCTTGCCGAAGCCTTTGGTGAAGTAAGGCGAGGCACCGCTCTCACGGATCTCCAGGTCCTCCCCGTTCAATTGGGCCATAACGCGATAGAGATATACCCCACGTGCCAGTCTGTCGCCGAACTGGTCCGTGCCGTCCCAGGAGTATTCGGTGACATTCCTGCCAACGCGTAGCGGCCCCAATTCGTGGGTTGCGATCTCTCGGACCACGCGCCCACTGATGGTCATGATCTGGATCCGCATGGCCGTAGGTGGTTGCGAACCGGTGACCGTGAAGACGAACCGGGTGCTGGTCGTGAAGGGGTTCGGATAGTTGAGCACATCGGTGATCGTCGGGCGTGTGATCACTTCAAAACCGATCTGTAGGTCCCGGTCTCCGGAAGTATTGAAGCTCTGGTCGGATGCTTGAACGGTCAACCGGTACAGGCCGTCCTGTGTGAAGGTCGGGTTGTACTCGATCTTGCTGATGTTCTCTGGTCCGTCGGCCGGTACGAAACGCATGTTCTCGGCACCGCCCTCCTGGAAATAGATGCGTCTCAACGTCCCTTCAGGATCGGAGAGGAAGACCTTGAAGTGTGTGGTATCAGCCTGACTGTCAAGCAGCAGGGTCGGGTTCTCGTCATCCAGTTGGATCTCGATCGCCGGGCGCGCACTAACGATGTCCCCATCCAGGATGTGGACACCGTCGAACGTCACGTCCAACAAGGGGTTCTCGCGATCGTCGCCGATCTCAAAACGGAGCTGTGCGATGTTATTGAAGTGGTACTGCTCCAACTGGTCGTACACACCGGTCAGGCTGTCGATCGGGTTGGCTTCAATGATCAGGGTATTCAGACCGGCCAGTCCCGGTGTGTCAAAGCGGATGGTGTCCAACACCATACCTCCCGCTGGAAGTGGTGCGTTGCGTACATGATGGACCGTCGTCCGCACACCTGATGCATTCACCACCCAGGCGTCGATCAGCAGGCTATCCATGTCGAACTCGCTGATGTTGCGCACGGCCACTGCGACCTCGGCCCGTTGGCCCTCGTACAGGCCTTCCAGGTTGCTCAGGAATCCGGAGGGCGGATCGATCGCACATTCCGGGCCCGGGCTGTACAGCAGATGCCAACGCTGGAGTTGACTGGGCAAGGGTTGAGCGACCGAATCGTTCAGCAGTGCTGCACGGAAACGCGCATAAGGATACAAGGATGGATCCAGGAGCTGTGTCAGCTCCGATACCGGGATACTGTCAGAGGGGCCTGCTCTTTCGAAAAGAAGGACCTCATTGCCCTGCACAGTGCGGCCGAACAATTGGATGTTCACGCTATCGCGCAGGTCGTTCGGAAGCTCATCCCAGAACGCTCCATGCCATTCCCTGGCCGGACCCGCGACAGGAGCCACGATATCCCCGGCAACGCCCAGCGAATTCAACCAGGCTGAGAGCTCGATATAGGATGTGGCCGTGTCTCCGATCGCCTGTTGGGCACTGCCCATATCACCCTTCGTGAACAGACCGATATACGGTACGGCGTCAGGAGCCTGTGCGAACGAGACCAGGCCCAGGTTGTCCAGCGTCGCATACAGGGCCGGGTTCAGCGTATCGATGGCCGCCTTGTTCAGCCGGATGTATGTCCAGATCAGCACATGCGTACCATCGGGGACCTGGTTGTCCAACAGGTCCTGAAGGCCTTGCAACTGGGTCGCATTATTCTGCCAGTACGAGAAGAAATACTGTACGCGATTGCTTTGGCACGGCGCCCCTTCATCGTTCACGTTCCCGAACGAATTCCCCTGGTTCTGACCATTGTACCGGGTGCCCCAAGGCTCGAAGGTGAATGGATCGATCACGGCGACATGCAACGCCGGTGTCCCTCCACAACCCAATCCATCGATGTAATCCAGGTCGATGTAATACGTGTTCGTGATCCCACTGTTGCCCAGCACCCGGCAACGGACGTTCCTTGGAGCGTCATTGAACTTGAACTGCCTGTCGGTGCGATCGTAGATCACGTTCTGGAACCCATCCTTCTTGACCTGGACGAACTGGGCCTGTCCCCATCCGCGCCGGTCCGGGATGTACTGAAAGTTGCTTTCCCGCCATTCGAAACCACCATCGGCGCTACTGTCCGGGCTGCACCGCCAGAAGAACACGGTGCTGTCCTCAAAGGCATTCACGGAAAAGACCGAGCTGGGCTCCCAGGAAACAACACCACCGGGTGCGTTCATAACGGTGGTCTCCAGCAGTGGGCTGTTGTACAGATCCGTGGTGTCGATCTGGAAGCGGTAGGCTCGCATCGGAGCGAAGGGGTCTCCTGTGCTGGCGTGCAGGGTCGGTGAAGCATCGGGGGTCACCGCATACTCATAGGGATACACCGGGAAGATCTCCCCGCTCGTGATCAACAGGTCATCCTGCACTGTATTGTTGGCCAGGTCCTCGATCTCGGCCACTTCATCGGGATCGAGGTCCACACGGACCTCCAAGGTGTTAAGCCCTTGTCCTCCCAGATCCGCCAGCAAGGGGACCTGGAAAACGACCGTATCCTCGAAGACCGATGCGTCCAATGGACGCACCATCAGTTCCAGGTCCTCGTTCTCCTCCACCAATCTGCGACGAAGGGTCACATTCACCTCGCGACCAATGCCTTTGCCAATGTTCCTGACCCGGGCATGCACTTGGAACGTATCCACATCCGCTGTGACCGGTGTCGGGGAATAGGCCAGATCGGTCGGTGTGATCTCGAAGTCCGGTTCCGGCCAGGAATGCAGGATCAGCGCTGGGTCGCCATGCAGGGTGAAGGTATGTGCATTATTGATCTGAAGGATGGAAGGATTTCCGTTGAGCTGCTGGAGGGTGGCATAGCGCAGGTGCTCCCCGATGCTCTTTCCGTAGTTCGCTACGCTGAAGCTGCGGTACCAATCCGAAGTGAAGGCGAACAAGGTGGATGCAAGTCCGATATCCACAGAGGCCATGAACGCGATCGCCCCCTTCTCGGTGGGCAGCACGAACTGCTCACTGGCACTTTCGGCCGTGGACAAATGGATGTTCCCCGAGTAGCAGGAATTGCCGATGACCGCCGGATAGCGGCCGTTCCATTCGTAATTGGACGGATTGTCGATGGTGATATCAAAGCCTCCACCGCTGGCATGGGCAAAGAAGGTCATCAGGGTCACGCCTTCCTCCTCGATCAAATGCCTCACTGAATCCGCCGGGGCCTGACCCAGAACACCCCCGTTGTTCTTCACGAACTTGGTCACTTTCCCTACAAAGCAGGTGTCCTCAGCGATACCCTCGTATACGTTCAGGTAGGCATTGAACTGTTGGTACTCAGCCGCGGTGAACCCCCCTCTGAAATGAAGGATGTTCTTCATCCATGCCTCCGGTACCGAGAAGCCTTCAAAATCCATCACTTTATCGAGATAGGCCAGGACCTCCATTTCTGTCTTTGCGCTCAGGCGACCGGTCTGCAAGGCGATGAGACGTGGATCTCCAGTGAGGCCGAGCGTAAAGCACACATCGCTCGGAGGATATCCATAAGTTGGCACCAGGCATCGCTCATAGGCTGCAGCGTTCGTTCGATGCCCCACGATTCCATCGACGGTGGCGGCCAGCACCGATTTTCCGATCAGGAACAAGGCTTTGGGATCGGTGTTCCATTGATCGAGAGCGAACCGGATGTACCGTTGGATCGCCAGCGGATGCTTCGGGATACCGCCACCGAACTGGTCGTACAGCTCCTCAACATCCACCACCACTGTGTTCATCGGGTTCTTCGGACTGATCTCCCGATACGCAGCATACTGCATGGCACCGTTCATCAGCATCGGATGGGTGATCACGAGCATGGCTGAATCCGCCTGGGCCTGGAGATGGTCCACAAAGAAGCCGGTCCCGTTCACCCGCTGAAGCTGAGGGACCAGCACAATGTTGGCCTGGCTGTAAAGGAAGGCATGGGTCGTATCCTGCAGCGAACTGGGCGGAAAGAGCGCTTTCCAAACGCCCAATTCCTGCTGTGGAAGGACCCTTCGCAGGGTATCTCCGTCCACATAGATCACCGGCGCACCGCTGAAATTGGTGAACTCGAGGTAGATCAAGGAATCCGGATGTTCATTGGGCAACCAGGCGTGCATCACGTTCGCATTGCCCATCGCCATGCGTCGTGCATAGCGCATGCGGATGTAAGCCAAGGCCTGCCGATCGACATAGTTCGAGCCCAGCGTAATGCATGCATCCAGGTCATGGAGCAACCGCAGCTTGACCGGCGTGTTGTTCGCGTCAAGCAACACGGCGGGCAGCGAGAAATCGACCTTGTTCAATTGGTATCCACGGAAGGTGGTATCCACGGCGATCGCGTCGTTCGGACCATATAAGACCTGGGTATGGTGGTCGTCACAGGTATTCCCTCCCGGATTGTTCACCCCGGCCCAGACCACTCTGCATTGGGCGTCAGGCGCATCGGCCTGCTGGTAAGGAAGCCTGGTAGGCACATTGAAGTTGCCGATCTGGTCCGCCCCATTCGCAACGGTCTCGGCACCGTTGAAGAAGCCCTCCCCCTCCACAAGGAAGGAATTCGTAGCTCCGTTGTTATCCCGCCAACCGCGTTGATAGCGCTGCGTCACGGACCTCAACCCTTCGCCGATGAACCACGTGCGCGGCATATGCCCGCCGTAGTCCGTATCCGTGAACGGCATGATCCTCAGGCTTTGCGGCTCCGCGTCCCAGGTCAGGTAGTAGAAAATGGTATCGTTGATGAGGCTGTAGTATGGATTGTTCTGGTTTGCCGGATCATCCCACATGCCCCGGTCCAGCCAACCATCGTTCGGGTCGGCCTTGAATTCGATGAAGTCCGCCGTATTGAATACCCCATCCTGCTCACCTTCCAGGTAGATGGGGACCTGTTTCTCCCGAGCGAAGAGTTGGATCTCCCTTGGATCCACGACAGTGACCGGGAACCCGGAATTGGCCAATGAGGTCGAATCGATCCGGAGGATCCCTTCGCTGCCGACGGAGAATTTCCAGTACTGCCTGCCCGGGACTATCCATTCATTCCCGTAGGGCTGGGCAAGGCCACCCTGCAGCAGGGACAGACCAAGCAAGGCCGTACAGGCGAAACGCATCATGATCCACTCCGTTTGAAAATGTCGAATTTCAACGAGAAAACATTGGAATAAAGCGCCACTGAACTGTTCCCGATGTCGGTGAGCGCATAGTCCACGGAAATGCCCTTGATCCGCACACCGGCACCGATGTTCGGTTGCAGGTTGAAGGAACGATCACCGGTAATATCGGTGACGAACTGTCCGTTGTTCACGCCTGCACGGACGAACACCACGTTCGCGTAGCCCACCTCCAGACCGAAGCGCGGGTCCATGCTCCAGGTCGAAGTGCCCACCAGCGTATTGCGCTCCCCATCGAACGTGTTCTCAATGTCCAATTCGGCGAGCAGGGTGACCTTCTCCCCGAACCGGAAACCGCGCGCGACCCCCAATACCAATCGGGGGAGGGTCAGCTCGGTCGAGTTCTCAGGAAGCTCGTTCCCGGTCCGTTGGAAGGCTTCAATGGTGGCCTGGTCCAACGTATTGGTCCAGGCGTTGAATGTGGTGGTGATATCCCTGGCCATCGCAGCGAAGCGCCAATCGCCCTTGTTGTACTGCAATGCGGCGTCCAATCCAAAGCCCCATGCATTGGCCAGGTCACCGACCTTGCGATAGATCACCTTCACATTTCCGCCCACGCGAAGCCCGGGGATGCCCAGCTTCCGGGCATAACTGATCAGAAAGGCGTGATCGGCGGCAGTGAAGGTGGTGATGCGGTCATAATCGATATTGCCGTCGTTGTCGATCAGGGCAGTGGTATTGGGGATGTCATCGACTCCGAAGCGGATGAAGGAGACGCCCAGGGTGCTCACCGAGTCCAAGGGTTTCGCGATCCCGATGAAATCGTACTTGGCGATGCCCGCAAAATACTCGCTGTGCATGGCACCGACCTGCAGGTCGCTTCGGACGCCCATGAGCCCTGCTGGGTTCCAATAACCGGCAGTGACATCCTCCGTTGCTGCCGTGAGCGAGTATCCCATACCGAGCGCCCTGGCCCCAACGCCGATGGCCAGGAACTCATTGCTGTACTTGGGTGCGTCCTGCGCAGAAGCCTCGTTCCCCAACACCCCCAACAGCCCGATGCACACTACCGGGCCCACTATCCGCATCCGTTCCAAGATCATCTACAAAGTATTGACGCTGCTACTAACTGAAGGTGGCCTGCAATATTGCTTCGAAATTATACCAACTTCGGCCCATCATGCGACGGCTTCCGCGCATACCCGACCTGCTCACGACCGCCAACCTGTGTTGTGGAACGGCTTCCATCCTGTTGGCTTCCCAAGGAGAGCTAACGGCGGCCTGTTGGCTGGTGTTCGCCGGGGCTGCCTTTGACGTGCTGGATGGGCTGGCCGCCAGGGCCTTGGGCGGGGGAAGTGGTTTGGGCGAACAACTGGACAGCCTGGCGGATCTGGTGACCTTTGGGGTCGCCCCAGCATTCGCCGTATTCCTGGTTTCCGAGGAGCTTCTGGCAAGAACGGACGTTTGGCTTCTGATGGCGGGTTGCTCAGTGCTCGTAGTTGCGTCGATGTGGCGTTTGGCCATCTTCAACACGGATGATCGCCAGCGAACTGGCTTTCTCGGAGTACCGACCCCTGCGAACGGCTTAACGTGGGCCTCCTTGGTATTGATCCAGATCGGTACGCCGGTCCAACATGGTCCAGGAACGACCGTACTGCGCGCAGTGGTCACAGGCTTGTTCACATCAGAGGCTGCGTTGTTTGCAGCGAGCATGGCCATGGCGGTGCTCATGCTTTCCTCCATTCCCCTCCCCTCCCTGAAGTTCAAGCACTTCGCTTGGCGGGGGAACGAGGTGGTGATCCTGTTGCTGGCGATCGGAGCAGCGCTGTTGGCTGTGTATGGCATCTTGGCTGTGCCAATGATCCTACTTTTGTACCTCCTGAGCCCCTTCTGGGGCAAGCTCTTTCCGAAGACCACATGAAGACCTTCCGCGCCTCCATCGATGTGATGCCCCACGATGAGCTCCTGGACCCCCAGGGGAAAGCAGTTTCCGGCAGTATGAAGAACCTGGGATTGCCCGAGATAACGGGCGTGCGGATCGGAAAGCACATCACCCTGTTGGTGGAGGCCAAGGACAAGAAGACCGCAGCAGGCAAGGTGGAAGAGGCCTGCAAGAAACTGCTGGCCAATCAGATCATGGAGAAGTTCAGCTTCTCCTTGGAAGAGCAATAGGTGACGGAGCAAGAGCGCATCAGGGCCTCATCCGGGGACCTTCCGACGTAGTTCGAAGTTCTTACCCAGGTACACCTTGCGGACCGTTTCATCGGCGGCGAGCTCCTCGGCGGTCCCTTGTTTCAGGATCTTCCCTTCGAACAGGAGATAGGCGCGATCGGTGATGCTGAGCGTTTCCTGGACATTGTGATCGGTGATCAATACCC
>JAGQVN010000264.1 GCA_020437905.1 Flavobacteriales bacterium | reverse complement strand
TGGACGTCCTCGGTGAGTGCTCCCATCGTGTTCTTCAGGGTTGGTCAAAGGTACCCAAATAGTCGTTCACGCGGTCCCGATAATAGGGCTTCAACCCTGCGGGAACGGTGCGTAAGAGCTCGGCCTCCCGGGCCTTTCGCTCCTGATATTCAAAGTACCTGGCGGGGTCGGCTGGAGGTCGTTCGCGCCCTTCATTACTCGTGCGTTGGATGTCCAATTCGCGCTCTCTTTCCGCCTTCTCCGCCTCCAGCAGGCGGGTCATGATATCCCTTTGACGCTTCATGGTCTCCTGATCGATCCTGCGGTTCACGATGTCCTTTTCGATCTGTTCCATTTGTTCGGCCAATTTGTTCAGGCCGTTCCCCGAACCGCTTCCGTCCTTGTTCAGCTCCTGTGCCATACGCTGCATTTCCTTGCGGATGGCGGCCTGCTGTGCGGCCAACTGGGCCAGCTGCTTGCTCATTCCAGGCACCCGACCACCTTCGTTCTGTTCCCCCTGGTTCTGGCCCTTCTGCTTAGACTCCATGGCCTTGCGCATTTCTTCCAGTTGTTTTTGAAGTGCCTCCTGCTGCTGCTTCATCTTCCCCAGGGAGGGTTTTTTGCCCTGGCCCGAACCCGAACCCCCGGGCTTGTTGCACGAACCCGAACCGGGCATCTTGTTGGCCTGTTGCTCCTGCATCTGCTGCAACGCTTCGTCCAGCAGAAGCGCCAGGTTGTTCAGGGATGTCATGGCACGTTGTTGACGATCGGCCGCCATGGGCTTGTGCCGCTCATTCGCTCGAGCCTCACCGATATGCTCCAAGGCCTCATCCATGTTCCCGTTCACGGCGTTCATCTCCCGGTTCACAATGCCATGTAATTGGGGCACGCGTTTGCTCAGCGCGAACAGCGAGTCCTCAATAACACGGGCATCACCGCGAAGGTCCTTCTGGGACCGGCCCTGCTCGATGAAACGCGGGTCCTTCGTGGACGTGGTCGCCATTTCGTCCATGAGCTTCTCCTGGTCGAAGCTCAATTGAACGATGTTCTCGAGCAATTGGCGCAAGGCGTCCATGTCCTCCTCCGCCTGCTCGCTTTGTCCACCCTGCATTCCGCTTTTCATTTGGAACGCGAGCTGCTCCATCTGCTCCCCAGCCTGTTGCTGCTTGTCGCTCGCGTTCTTTTTCTGTCCCTTCTCCAGCTCTTCACTGCTCTCCTGCTGTTTCTTCTGGATGTCATCCTCTTCCTGCTCCGTGTCAGGCAGGTCCAGCGGGTTCTCCAGCTCCTGGTTCTTCTTCTTCAGTTCATCCAACTCCTTGCGGAGCTCCTCGAAACGCTCGTTCATTTTTTCCTGCGCATCCTTGAGCTCTTCGTCAGTACGGTCGCCATCCTTGGTCTGTTCGCTCAACTCCTGCTGCTCCCTGGCCAGTTCCTCGAGCTGATCGGCCAGGTCCATGGCTTGCTGTTCGACCTCCATCTGTTTGAACAACTCCAATGTGCGGTCAAGCTCCTTCTCGATATCCTCCTGGCTCAACTTCATGTCCTCCACCCGCTCCTGCAGATCCTCCTTGTCCAACTTGTCGAGCATCTCCTGGACCTGACGATACAGTTCTTTCATCTCCTCGCTCAACACGTTCTCGAACAGGTCCTGAAGTTGCTGTTGCTTGTCCAACAGCTCGGGCGAAAGCTCTCGGAACTCTTGTTGCTGCTGTTGTCCGGACCGCATTTCCTGGGTGGTTCGCTCGATCCGCTCCTGCAAGCGCTGCTGCCGGTCCAGGATGTTCTGGAGCTTCTGTTTATCCTGCCAGTCCAACTCCTTTTCGTTCAGCAGGTCGCGACGTAGTTTGTCCAACTCCTGCTGAAGTTCCCGAGCCTCCTGGATGCCTTGTTCCATGGACTCCTCAATGGATCGGCTGCTCTCCCTTTGTTGGTCCGCGAGCTCCTTGAGGGTCGGTGCAGCGAATCGGCCGACGGCGCTCTTGGTCCTTTTCGGCCCCGACACCCCATCGTTGTCCCACACTTCGAACCAGTATTCGATCTGGTCTCCGGGGGAAAGGTCCTTTCCCCACAGGTCCCAAGTATGAAAGAACTGCTGCTGCGATCGCTGGCCGTCCAGTTCCAACTCCTGTGCGCCAACCCGGTCGGAAGGTGGAACACTGTCACCACCCTGCACGAAGCGATGGTGGAAGACCAGGCGAGACAGGCCGTGGTCATCACCTACCGTCCCCCTGAAGAAACGGCGCTTCACCGCCGCACTGTCAACGCGCTCATCGATCTCGATGGTGGGGTACAGGTCTGGAACAACTTGCACGCGATAGGTCAGAGGGGCACCGTGCTCCCGCTCACCGTTCTTGGGGATCATGCGGTATGTATGGGTGTCCAGGAAACGGCGTTCCGCACTGAACCGATCCGGAGCGCTCGGCTGAAGCATGAAGGAGGTGTCGTCAAAGGCCAGTTCCAACACCTCCGCACTTCGGGTCCGAATGCTCCATGCCACACGGGTTCCTGCTGGAACGATGACATCGCCGTTATTGCGAACGTGTTCCGAGGAGCGCGCCAGATATCCGGGAAAGTACAGCTCCATGGTCAGGTCTTGAAGGGCCGGGTTGGGAACGGTCGTAAGCCGGAACGAGTTGCTCGTAACCCCTTCGGTCGTAAGCCGGAAAACCTGCGGGTCGGCAACGTTGCGGAATCGATGTTTGAACAGGCCGTTGCCCTCCCGGATCATGGGGATCTCGCGCCCTTCCATCACCAGGTCCAGGCGTTGCGGGACCACATCGCCCTCCAAGGAGACGATCAGTTCAAAATCCTCGTTCTCGGGCACGGATAGCGAGCCGTTCATCACGTTGAAACGGAAGGGGGCCTCTGGGACGAACTCGCTCCCGTGACGGATCAATCTTTGCGTTGGGCCTGTGATGACGGTCGGTGCAGCGATCAAAAGAGCCAGCAGGAGCAGCAACGGTGGAAGGGCGAACCGCAGGTATCGCACATTCCGTCTTAGATCGATTGCTTGGGTGAACGAGACCGATCCCAACTCCAGGGTGCGCTGATCGATACTCGCTTCGATCAGCGCTTTGCTGGCCCCGTGACCATCCGATAGCCTGCTGAGCTGCAGGGTGTTCAGCAGCTTGTCCTTCACTTCGCCGAAATGTGCTCCGATGATCCTTGCCGCCTCTTCGTGGGACAACAGGTCGCCCAGCCGGAACCATTTCAGAGCGGGAATGACCATGTATTTTACCAAGATCAGCGAGGCGCTGCACAGATATCCCCAGAACAGGGTGGTCCGGACGGCGCTGCTGAAGCGCCCGAAATGCTCAGACGCGGTTATTGCAAGGAACACGACCACCAACAGACCAACGCTGTACAACAGACCCTTGAGCAACTGGTCCTGGTAATACTTGCGGATGAAGGCATCCAGCTTCTGGACGAGAAGTTCCCTGTTCTTGGTCATGCTCCTGCTAACCCTGGAACGGAACGTCCGTCCGGGCTGTTCGCTTCGAAAGTTACGCCGATCGAGGCCCTACCATGCTACTGGACGACGACCCTGATGGATCCGGGACCTCCTGCAAGATCGACCCCCAGGAAATAGTTCCCCGGGCTCCGGCCCCGGAGGTCCACTTGGAGCTCGTTGACACCACGCGGCCAGGGCCCTTCCATGACCCTCCTTCCCGTGGCATCAAGGACGCGGAAGCGGGCGTCCTGCGGCGGGGTCTCATCAGGAACGACCCGGAACAAACCATCGCCCGGGTTCGGATAAGCGATCAACCGTGCCCCATCTCTTTCCTTTTGATGGACCCCGAGCGTTGATATCGCGATCGAGTCCAAGGATGAGCAGCCGTTCGACGAACTGGCCAGAACGGAATAGATGCCGTCCCCGGTTATCAGGACGAACGCATCATCTCCTCCGACGATGGGGACACCGTTCAGGCTCCAGGTGTAGGTATCGAACTGATCGTCCACAAAGAGCACATTCCCGCTCTGCTCGATCAGCGCTTCCGGACAGATCACCAAGGTGTCGCTCCAGGCCGAGCAGCCAAAGCCATTGGTGCCCCAGGCGATGTATGTTCCTGGACCGGGTCCGGCCAGGCATGGCCCGGTGGCCCCGATCAAGGTGTCGCCGTTCTCGTACCAGATCACATCGATCAAGGAACTGTCCTGTAAACACCACGAGGTGCCAGCCGAGTCGGGGAACAGTTCCATGTCAGGGACCGGGTATACCACCACCGTGTCCAGATCGAAGAAACTTTGGACCACCGTCCCTTGGACAGCAAGGGAGCCGAATGTTCCACCAGCGACCGAGAAGGGATAATTCCCAGCACCATTGAGTGAAATATTGTACGTGCCCAATAGGTCGTCCTGGCTGATCGGGTCCTCATCGTAGAATGCGATGGAATAGGGGGGGGTGTTCAAAGGCAGCATTAGCCCGGTCCATGTTTCGCTTCCGGAATTGGAGCCGCTGGAGCTTGTGTAGGTATCGCCATTACCATCGGTGAGCACAAAGTACAGGTCCGGGTCACCGGTGCAGCCGACCAGGGGGATGTTGGGCTCCTCCACGTCGCCGCACCAATTCCCGTTCACGCCGGCAAGGTCCACCTCATCGAGCACAAGACCACCGATCTCCGTTAGCAGGGAGATCGGGTATGTGCCCGCCCCTGAATAGGTCTGTAGAGGTGGTTGAGGGTCCGCGCTCGTGGATCCATTGCCGAAGTCCCAGGAATAGAACGTGGGTGACGGGCTACCATCGATATTCGCAGAGAAGCTTACCACGGCTTCGCCACATCCGGAGGTGGGGTCATAGGTGAAGCTCACATTGCCACCACTCCCGGGCAGGACCTCCAGCTGCACAGGGAATGACTCTGGAACATCGAGCGAGATCCCGTTCAGCGAGACCGTGGCAAGGATGCCAATGGTGATCGTGTAGGTCCCAGGCCCCAGAGGGGTGCCACAGATCCTGGCACAGCCGTACTGGTCCTGCTGTGGGAAGTAAAGGCCTTGAGGGTCACTGGTCTCCACCTCGAGCCCGAATGGTACTCCACTGATACTGGTGATGAGCATTTGCTCAAAATCGACCGTGAACTGAGTGCCTGGATCCGTGAAAGAGACGGGAAGCCAGAAAGTAAGGTCGGTCTCGTAGTATTGACCGGCGACCGCGCTGGGAGGTTGGGCCGGGCACAGGGTCGGGTATGGCGGAGCGACGCTACAGCTCAGATCGGAAAGACATCCCGGGCATTGGGCCGGCAGAGGGATCGTGGGGAGGAAGTGCATGACCATGAGGCCGAGCCCCGCTCGCGAGAGCCGCATGATCCGAATGCCCGCAAATGCCGGGAGCAACATCATTTCTCGGGGAGTTGAGCGTTTCGTTCCAAGGCGATCGCCACCCACTCGCGAAGACCTGTATCGCCAGCTAGTCCATCGGGGTCCAGGAACAGATAGCCTTTCATGGGCCTGCCCGTGAAGTCCATGGGTGCAGCCCCCGGCCGTGCCAGCAACTCCTCCTCTCTGGAAGGGTCCACCCGGACCATGAAAAGACCTTTATTGGTCACACCGACACACATATTCCCCCGGATCATGAAAGCCACGCCACCGAACATGCGCTTGGCTTCGGCATTCGCACCAAGTGCATCAAGCGCGTTACGAAGACGCCTTTCGAGCAGGGTATCATGGGCCATGATGGCGCGATCAAAGGAGCAAGATACACGTGGCTCCGGGTATCTTCGCGGCCCGTCATGTCCGTACGCCTTCGATTTGCACCAAGCCCGACCGGACCGCTCCACATGGGTGGGGTTCGAACCGCATTGTACAACTTCTTGTTCGCGCGACAACAGGGGGGGGCATTGATCCTGCGGATCGAGGATACCGACCGAACGCGGTTCGTTCCGGGTGCGGAGGAGTATATCCGGGAGGCCTTGTCGTGGTGTGGGATAACCTTTGACGAGGATCCCTGGCAAGGTGGTCCCCACGGCCCCTATCGACAGAGTGAGCGCAAGGACATGTACCGAGCGTATGTGGATATGTTGGTTCAGAGCGATAAAGCCTATTACGCGTTTGATACACCCGCGGAGCTCGAGGCCATGCGAGCACGCCTGAAGGCAGCCGGATCCGCTGCCCCGGCGTACAATTCGGTGACCCGCGAGCACATGCAGAACAGCCTGACGTTGAGCGCGGATGTTGTAAGGGAGCGGCTCGAGAGAGGGGATGAGCATGTTGTTCGGCTCAAAGTGCCGCGACATCAGGAAGTGCGTTTTGAGGATCAGGTGCGTGGTTGGGTGGTCGTGCACAGCAGTCACATTGATGACAAGGTGCTGTTCAAGAGCGATGGCATGCCAACGTATCACCTAGCCAACATCGTGGACGACCATGCCATGGGCATAACGCATGTGATCCGGGGTGAGGAGTGGTTGCCGAGCGCGCCCCTGCACGTCCTGCTTTATGAGGCCTTTGAGTGGGAGCGGCCCCATTTCGCCCATCTTCCGCTCATTCTGAAGCCCGACGGCAAGGGGAAATTGAGCAAACGCGATGGCGATCGACTGGGCTTCCCGGTTTTCCCGTTGGATTGGGTGGACCCAGGCACCGGCGAGCGGAGCTCTGGTTATCGGGAGCGCGGCTATTTCCCGGAAGCCTTTGTGAACATGCTGGCGTTGCTGGGGTGGAACCCGGGCACGGAACAGGAGCTCTTTTCAATGGAGGAATTGATCGCAAGCTTCGATATCCGCCGCGTTAACAAAAGCGGTGCCCGTTTCGATCCGGATAAGACCAATTGGTTCAATCAGCAATACCTGCGGAAGCGGCCGGATGCAGAGCTGGGAGAAGGCTTACAACAGATCATGGGCGAGCGGGCTGCCGGATTGCCGCAAGCTTACTTGACGCGTGCTGCAGGTCTGCTGAAGGAACGGGCCACGTTCGTGAGCGAGATGTCGACCGGTGCGTACCTGTTCCCGGGCCCGGTGGCCATTGACGGAACAGAGCTGAAGAAACGCTGGGAACCGGATCTGGCGGCACCCATGGCTCGGTTCGCCGACAAGCTTGAAGCATTAAGAGGGTCATTCAATGCGCAGGCGATCGAGCACTGTTTCAAAGCGCATTTGGAGATGGAGGGATCGAAGATGGGCAAGTTCATGCCTCTGTTCCGCTTGTTCGTGGCCGGCACCACACAAGGTCCGGGAATGTTCGAGGTGAGCGAGCTGCTCGGTGCCGATGAGGTCATCGGTCGGATCAGGACCGGATTGGAACTGGTATCGCAATGGGGGTCCTCGAAGTAAGCGGCATCCGGGTCTATGCCTATCATGGCTGCCTGAAAGAGGAGGGGAGCATCGGGGGGCACTATTGTGTGGATGTTCGGCTCGAGGGCGACATGACCAGTGCCGAAACAAACGATAGGCTGACCGATGCCATTGATTATTGCCAGGTCGCAGCGATCGTAAGGTCGCAGATGGCCGTGCGCAGCGCGTTGATCGAGAACGTTGCGCGCCGCGTGCTTGATGCTTTGCGCATGACTTGGCCGGGTGCGGGTGTGTGGAGGGTCCGCTTGGTGAAGGAGCACCCCCCTGTACCCGGGGCGGTGGACCATGTGGTATATTCCATCGAAGGATGATGCGATCGCCTATCTTCGCGCTCCGCATTCGTGCGTTATTGGTCACGTGGCCGAGTGGCTAGGCAGAGGTCTGCAAAACCTCGTACAGCGGTTCGACTCCGCTCGTGACCTCAACAGGCCCCCTTAGTTGGGCGGCACCGACCTTCGGGCCTGTCGTTTTCGGTAAGTGTCGGTTCGGCCCATGTACGGATCAGCCCTCCAACGCGTTAAGAGCGAGATGTCCGACTATACGTTCCGCGGGGTCCTCTTTCTGGGCCTGGTGCTGCTGACCAATGGCTTGAGGGCCCAGATCGCCATAGGCGAATGGCGAGAGCACTTCCCCTACAAGCAGACCCGTGCGGTGGCCAGGAACGGTGCTCAGGTGTACTGCGCTACGCGAAACGCCATTTTCAGGTTGGACAGGGCCACGGGGGAGATCGAACGTTACAGCAAGGTCAATGCGCTGAACGATGTGAACATCCTGACGATCGCGTTCAACAGATCGTTGAACGCGCTGCTTGTAGGGTACGAGAACGGGAACGTGCACGTCATACGTGAAGGCGTGAACGACAATCTCAGCGACATCAAACGAAGCAACATCGTTGGCGACAAGGGTATCTACGATGTGGATTTCCAAGGCGGGTTGGCCTATCTTTCCTGTGGGTTCGGTATCGTGGTCATGGACCTGGTC
>JAGQVN010000263.1 GCA_020437905.1 Flavobacteriales bacterium | reverse complement strand
TGAGCGGCTGCGTGTCCTCTTCGGTGAACTGCTCCGGGAGGTCCAGCGCATCAAGAGCCAGGGTGATCTGGCGGCGGGGAAGGCCCTCGTGGAGAACTATGGCGTAAAGGTGGACCCCGATCTTCATGCTCAGGTATTGAAGCGTGCTGAACGTATCCGGACGGCACCTTACGCCGGGTTCATTCAACCGGACCTGGTGCCTGTAACGGACGCGAATGGTGAGATCACCGATGTACAAGTGGTCTATCCGGACGACTTCATCGGTCAGATGCTCGACTATGCCAGGCGCTTCTCCTTCCTTCCGGACGAGAATTGAACCCATTTGACCGGTAAGAGGCGAGTTTCGTCGTGGATCAGGGCCGCTTGGTCGGAAATCGTGGCGATAAGCGGAACCTTGCTCCCGGGCATGGCGTAACAAGCCTTGTCCAAGTAGTTCAAAGGTCAATCTGAAGAGTCACGTTACCCCTGCCTAGGGCTCAGCCCGGTGGGGGTTTCGTGCATCCGGCCATAGCCATTGCACAGCACGTTCGCCGCCCAGCTGGCCACCAACAGGTCCGGCTTGGTCCGAGCCTCGTAGCCGAAGGAGCGCACGTAACCAACGGCCGCATTGTAGAGCACATGGGAGCCATAACGTGGATCGCTGTTCAGGTCGAGGTCGATCCGATGCACCTTCACCTGACCCTGCTCCAGACAGCGTGCCACTTCAATGCTCCTTTCCACTTCGCCCCATAGACGCGTGAACAGGTCCGTGATGCGGGTTCGCCTCTCCTTCTTGTAGATCACATGGGCACCATTGCTCTTGTAGCGCAGCACCACCGTTGTGGTGTAAATGGTCCGGTCGCTGCGGTTGTGGCTGTCAGTACCGACCAGCACTTCGGTGCCCGGCGCGTTCAGCAAGGTATCCTGAACATGCTCCAACAGGCACACCGAGCTGCCGTCGGCCATATGTCGGAACCCGTTCATCGTGCCGCCCCAATATAACAGCAAGCCAGGGCGGACAGTTCTGTGATCGAGATCCAGCCAAAGCCTATATTTGCAGCCCTTCCGCAGCACGTTCCACGATGCGGATGCCACTGCCGAAGTGGCGAAACTGGTAGACGCGCACGTTTCAGGGGCGTGTGGGCGAAAGCTCGTGCGGGTTCGACTCCCGCCTTCGGCACTTAAGGCGACCCTCGGGTCGCCTTTTCCTTTGGGTCGCCTCCGCCGTATCCGACTGTCCGTTTCGTAGGCCACTACCTTTATCCAACCATGCGCGCCAAGCGATTTCGAACAAAGCGACTTTGGTATAACAGTATTGCATGGCTCTACGGCAGCGCCGTGCTCCTGGTGCTGGGCGTCATTGGGTTGTTCAGCACGGGCGATCTGCGCTACGTTCATATCTCCATCCTCGTGGCCCTGGTGGGGATGGGCGTAGCCTGGTCCAGGGACAGGCAGAGGGAAAGCATCTATCTCGTGGATCGTTCGGCATTGATCTTGAGAAGGTCGGGAAGGTTAAAGCGCATAGCGATCTCCGATATCATCGATGCGAGCCTGGTGGAGCGATCGGCCGCACGCAACTACATCGTGGAACAGGTTTCGAACGGATCGGATGACCCATACCAGGGTGATCCCAAGGAACGCATGGCGGAATTCGTTCGGTATTGCTCCGTTGATATTGGATTGAGCTCCTACACGTTCGGTCTGGGTCGGCGTGTCATTGACCGATTGCCGAAAGCCAAAAACGACCTTGTACTGGTCCGGACACGCTCCGGACAGGACCGTCTGTTATCGCCGCTGTACAACCAGGATTTCGTCGAATCCCTGAGCAGGGCGATGCGCCAACACACCGCTGCCACGGACTGACGACCCCTTTACTGGGTACGTAACACCTGACCAACGCGGAGCACACTGCGAACCGATAACCCGTTCAGCTTGCAAAGTGCTGATACCGTGGTGCCGTACCGCTGCGATATCCGTGTAAGCGTTTCGCCGCGGATCACCTTGTGATAGTTCGCGGTATGGCTTGACCAGGTCTTTGGCAGCTCATAGCTGTTGCTACGCAGTTCCCCCTCATTCAGATCGAAGATCTCAGCTGGATCGATCGCACGACCGAGATAGCGCACCTCAAAATGAAGATGGCTTCCAGTGGACCGGCCGGTGTTCCCTCCCAAACCCAGGGTGTCACCTGCCTGAATGAGGTCCCCCACCTGTACCGATCGTTCGGACAGGTGAGCGTAAAGCGTTTCCAGACCATTGGGATGCCGGACCACTACAACGTGCCCGAATGAACGGTTGTATCTGGAAATGCGCACCATTCCTTCAAAGGCGGCCCTTACCGGATCGCCTTTTTCGAGCTTCAGGTCCACACCATAGTGCATCCGGCCTCTTCGAGGTCCGTAGGAGGACGTGATACGACCACAGATCGGTATGAAGTGATCACAAGGAGCGTGGCTCAATTGGATACGCGAGGGGGCCATGCTCAGCCGGGACCGTTCCTGATGGCTGAATATCGAGGCCGTGTTCCAACCACAGTACAGGTCGTACGCCGGAATGTAGGCCAGGGAATCCCGGATGTCCCATACGCCTTCGACCGCTGCACCGTCCAGCTCAACGCTGACATCTTCCGCATACACCATGTTGCCCTCAGGACCACCCATCCCGGTGCTATCGACAGGCGACTGCCCAAGAGCTCCGGGTGCCCAGAACAAAAGGGGGCAAAGGCCTGAAAGAAGGTCACTTACCCGCATGGCGGCGCAAATGTACCGTTCTGGACTTTGCGTCGGTCAGGAGGGGCTGTTAAAGAGTTTCAACGATCGGATGGTGGTAGCTCAGGGTAATTGTTGGAGCAACGTGGCGGTCGGCACGCTGCCTCCGATGTTCGAGAGGATCTTGTCGCGGTCGTTGTCAATCCCGGCATACTTCACCAGCCCATCCATGTTGACATCCTC
>JAGQVN010000262.1 GCA_020437905.1 Flavobacteriales bacterium | reverse complement strand
GGCCGAACTGCCCGGCACCGAGGTGACCAGGTGGCCCAGGTAGCCTCCGGTACAGCTTTCAGCCAAGGCCAAGGTGGCTCCGCGCTCCTTCAACTTCGCGCCGATAACGCCTTCGAGCCGCTGCGCACCTTCCCCAAAGATCAGCTCCGGAATGAGCCTGTAGAGCGCTTCCGCCTGACGGGCGACCCGGGCATGGGCCTCGTCCGGTGCCTTGCCGGCATACGTGCTGAGCCGCAGCTTGACCATGCCCGGGCTGGGCAGGTAAGCGAGCCTCACCTCGTCATCGGAAAGGGCGGCCTCCCAATCCTTGATCCTTTCCGCCAAATGGCTCTCTCCCAGTCCGGTGGTCAGGATGGTGCGGTGCACGATATGCGGAGGTTTGAGCTGCGTCACCGCCCGCGGCAGGATCTCTGCTTCCATCATGGCCTTCATCTCATAGGGTACGCCGGGCATGCTCACGAACACCCGACCCTCCTTTTCGAACCACATGCCTGCAGCCGTGCCCAACTGGTTCGGGATCACGGCACAGGCCTCAGGCAGGTCGGCTTGCGCCCGGTTCGCTTCAAGGTGCTTCCGTCCCATCCGCTCAAACATGGCCACGATGTGCGCCTCCACTTCCGGCCGGTTCACCAAGGTGGTATCGAAGAAGCGGCACAGGGCATCCTTGGTGATGTCATCCTGCGTGGGACCGAGCCCGCCCGTGATCAGGACCAGGTCGCCCCGGATGGACCTCAGGGCATTGAGGATGGCTTCCCGGTCATCCGCGATGGTGAGCACCTCCACCGGCCGGATGCCGCGCAGGCTGAGCTGCTCGCCGATCCATGCCGCGTTGGTGTTGATGGTCTGACCGATGAGCAGTTCGTCGCCGATGCTCAGGATGCCTGCCGTGATCTCGCGTTTTCCGTTCATGTGCTGCAAAGGTGCACCCGGTCCGGGAGCCTTTGAATGAACGCCCTATCACTCAGCTGGTTCATCCGTGCATGGTGGCCTCCTTGCCATAGCGGGTGACCACCTGCGCTTCGTGCTCCAGGAATTCCTGCCAGCGCTGGTCCACATCCGCGCCCTGACCGTACTGACGGGCAAAGCCAAGGAAGGTGGTGTAATGGCCGGCCTCACTGATCATGAGCTCCCGGTAGAATGCACAGAGTTCCGGGTCATCGAGCTCCGCTGCCAACAGCTTGAAGCGCTCGCAGCTCCGTGCCTCGATCATGGCGGCAAAGAGCAACCGGTCGACCAGGCGTTCCGCCCGGCTGCCATCCTTTCTGGCAAATGCCAGGATCTCGCGGACGTAGGCATCCTTCCGCTCCGGTCCCAATTCCCAACCGCGTGCGTGGATCCGTTCGACCACCTGACCGAAGTGGTCCATCTCCTCCTGCGCGATAAGGGTAAGCTCGCGGACCAGATCACCGTGCTCCGGGTACAGGACGATCAGGCTTATCGCATTACTGGCCGCCTTTTGCTCGCACCAGGCATGGTCCACCAGTAGTTCCATGGTACGCTCGGGATCCCGCGCCATGGCCGCCCACCTGGGGTCGGTCGGAAGTTTCAGTCCCAGCATCCCTGCGAAGTTCGGGCATTGTCAGGTAGTTTGCATGCCCATGATCCAACGGATCGGTAGTCGCCTGATGGCGCTGTGGGCTCGGCCCGGTATCTGGTCGCTGCTGGTCTGCCTGTGGTTCGGCTTCTCGGGTTGGCTCACCGTGCAGGAACTGGGCTATTGGCGGCAGCACCGGGTCCTGAACTGGGACATCGAGGCCTACTATCACTACCTGCCGGCCTTGTTCATCCATGGGGATGTGCGCGACCTGGACCATGTCACCGAGGTGGACCACGAGATCCATCCCAGTGACGGTCAATTCCGCTACGGCATTTTTCGCGTGGAGGACACCGGATGGGATTGCATCAAGTACACGTACGGTGTGGCCTTGTTCCAGATGCCCCTGTTCCTGGTGGCCCATGCCTATGCAAGTTGGTCGCCGACGCCGTACGAGGCGAACGGCTTCTCGGCGCCCTACCAATTGGCCGTGGTCCTTTCCACGCTCTTGTTCGTGCTGTTGGGCCTGTTGATCCTGCGTGATCTGTTGTTGCGCTACGTGGATGACCGCTGCTCCGCACTGGCATTGATCGTCCTTGGGTTCGGCACCAACCTGCATTTCTATGCGACACACGACGCGGGGATGAGCCATGGCTATCAATTCTTCCTGTTCGCGGCCATCCTCTGGTCGACGGTCGCCTGGCATGCGCGGCCTTCCTTGACGCGCATGTCTTTGTTGGGGCTGGCGATCGGGGTGCTCGTTATCACACGTCCGGTGGATATTCTGCTGGCCCTGGTCCCGCTGGTGTGGACCGGTCCAGGGGGCTACACCTCCAAGTGGCGGCTATGGAGGGCACACCCCGGTCAATTGGCCGCAGGCTTCGCGTGCTTCCTGCTTCCGCTCATCCCTCAGCTGGTCTACTGGAAGGCGACCACGGGGGCCTGGGTCTTCAATTCATACCGGGGTGAGCACTTCGTCTGGTCGGACCCTCATGTATGGGAAGGCTTGTTCGGGTTCAGGAAAGGTTGGTTCGTGTATTCCCCGCTGGTGTTGCTGGGTTGGGCAGGGATGATCGTGGGCCTCGCCGAACGGGAACAGCGACGCGTGGTCATGCCCCTATGGATATTCTTTGCCGTGTACCTGTATGTGGTGTTCAGCTGGGAGCAATGGTGGTACGGAGGTGGCTATGGCGCACGTCCCCTGGTCGGTTCCCTGGCCTTGTTGGCGCTACCGATGGGCATGTTGTTCCAACGTCTGTTCGCAGGCAGACTGATCGTACAGGTCAGCCTGGCAGTGCTGATCCTTGCCGGCGTTCATTTGACCCTGTTCCAGGAACGTCAATATCGGATCACCCTGCTCCGCTGGGACGGAATGACCCAGGAGCGCTATTGGCAGATCTGGGGCAAGGAGAACTGGGACGGAGTGCCCGCCTTTCCTGAGGATGTCCCTTCGGGAACGTAGGCCGCCCGTACTCTAGAGATCCACCTTGTATACGTCGGGATCGACCCCGCCATTGACCACCACCTCGTTGACCACCAGGTTCAACTCCATGGGTCCTTTCTGGACGATCAGGTGCGGGAACTGGATCCCGTTCACGGCACGGTAGTCCTTGTAGTCCGTGACGATCTTGAGGTTGCCCACCGTGCTGGCCTTCTGCTCCTCCCGGCGCAGTTTCAAGCCGGTCTCCACGCTGAAATGATCGATCACCGCTCCGCCATTGTCGCGCAGGACCATCACTTTGTAGGCATCCTGGTCGTTCACCCTGGTCACTCCTGCCAGCTTCACCATGTACCCCAGGTCCAGGTAATGGAGTTCGGGGAAAGGAGCCGCCTCATTGATCATGTCCTCAAGGTCCATCTCGATCACCTCGGTACGGCCCTCTGGTCCTTCCTGGACACCTTGAGCGCCGTCCGTAGCGATCCGCTGAAGCAGTGTTCCATTGCTCCTCATCTCCATGGCATACTTGTTCGGCTCCACGTTCCATTGGGTCATGGTGAACGGCATGCCTCCCATTGAACCGGACATGTCCATGCGCACATTGCGGACCTTCTCGACCTCCGCTCTGCCGCCAAGGGCTTTGAAATAGGCATCCATCACCATTTGGACGGTCATTCCGTCCGGTGCGGCCTGAACGGACTCGCGATAGATGTCGCCATCCTCGTTCAGCTGACGCAGGCGCTGATCGAAACTGAGCATGGTGAGCTTGGCGGCCAGGCTTTCCTTGTCGCCTACCACCAGGATATCGGCATTGTCGGGGAACAGGTATTTCTCAGCGGCCACCCGCACATCATCAGCAGAGATGGTGTCCAGTCGCGCGAGGTAGGTGTTATAGTGGTCCCTGGGAAGTTCATACATGAAGGTGTTCAAGGCGAAGCGCGCCACCGTCCTGGGGTCCTCCAACGAGCGGGCGAAGCTCCCCGCCATATAGTTCTTGGCCAGTTCCAACTCCTCCCGGCCCACGTTGGACTGGCGCAGATGCTCGATCTCGAACATCAGCTCGGTAATGGCGCTATCGGTCACCTCGGTACGGACGCTGGCACCGGCCGAGAAGGCACCGATGACCCGATCGGACCTCAGGCTGGAGTAAGCGCCATAGGTATAGCCCTTGTCCTCCCGCAGGTTCTGCATGAGCCGGGCATTGAAGACCCCACCTCCCAGGATCGTGTTCATCACCGCAGCGCTCAAGGCCATCGGGTCCGCGGGGTGCAGTTCCAACGGGAACACGACCTTGACGACCGATTGTGGAGCATTCGGCCTATCCACGATGGTCACGTTACGCATCTTGGCGACCTGTGGCTTCTTCTCCGCGCGATACACCGTACCGAGCCCTTCCACCACTTCCCTGCCGCTCTTGTCCACGTTCCCGGCGAAGGGTACACCCGTCCAGGTACCGAACAGCTTATTCGCAAGGTCCCTGGCCTGTTTCTCAGTGATATCCCCCACAAATACGAGGTAGCCGTCCTTGGGCTGGAAGAAGCGCTTGTAATAGCCTTCCACATGCTTCCGCATGACCTTCTCCAACGAGGTCTCTGTCACCACATCCCCATACGGATGGCCCTTGGTATAGGTCAGCACGTTGGCGACCTCACGCGCGATCCCGTCAGGGTCCTCCTTGCGGCTTTGGACCGCCGAAAGAGCCCTGGTCCTGGCCTTCTCGAACTCTTCTTCGGGGAACGTGGGTCGCAGGACCACATCGGCCACGATCTCGGCCAAAGCAGGCAGGTTGCGCGTGAGGCAGCTCGCATAGACGCCGTCCGGGGATGAGAAGAGCTCAGCACCCAGACTATCCACCTGTTCATCGATCTGCTGCTTGCTACGCGTGGTGGTCCCTGCTCCGAGCAATTCACCGGTCAGGTCGATGAACCCGGCCAATTCTCCCTGGCGGATGGGTTCGATATCGAACTTGACCTGTACGGCCACCAATGGTCTGCGATGGTCCTCGACCACGATCACCCGCATGCCGTTCGCCAAGGTGAATGAGCGGTGCTCGGGGATCCTCACCTCCGGGGCCTTTCCCGGTCTCGGTGCCTTTGAACGATCGACCTGTGCGGACATGGACAACACGGATATCAGGGATACGAACAGGGTCAGGGAGCGCCCCGACCGGAATATGCATCGGATCGAACGCTCCATCACTGTTTCTGGCTTTGAGGTAGATAGTGAAGGACCACGCGCCTGGAGGGATCGAAATACTTCCTGGCCGCGGCCTGCAGGTCCTCTGCCGTAAGCTGCAGGTAATTCTCGATCTCCTTGTTCACCATGGCCGTTTCACCCAAGAAGGTATAGGCCGAGGCGAGGCTGCTCGCGATGCCGCTCACCTGGCTGTTCTCTCGGACCAGTTCGCTCTCCAACTGCGCCTTCAGCTTGATCAGCTCACCCTTGCCCACTCGTTCATCCCGGACCCTGGCATATTCCGCATCCATGGCCCGCTCAAGTTCTTCAGGGCTCACCCCCATGTTCGACACGGCAAATGCGATCGCGATCCCCGGGTGCTCGAACGGCAGCGTGAACGCTCCCACCATGAGCGCCTTGCCCTGTTCGTCCTTGACATTCTTCTGAAGGCGCGAGGAATTCCCTTGTGACAACAGGCGGTTCAACATGTCCACGGCATAATATTCCTTGGTGCCGTAAGCCGGTATCCGATAGGCCTGAACCACTGCCGGCAACTGGATCTTGTCGTACACCACATCACGGATCTCGTGTTCCAGGGGCGGTTCCTCCACACTGGTACGTTCGATCTTCGCCCCGGCAGGGATATCCGCGAAGTATTTCTCCACGGACCGACGCGCTTCCTTCGGATCCATATCGCCCGCCAGCACGAGCACCGCGTTGTTCGGCACATAGTACCGCTTGTAGAACTCCTGGTAGTCGGCTTCCGAAGCCGCATTGAGGTCCTCCATGAACCCGATGGTGGGCCACTTGTACGGGTGCTTGTTGTACGCACGATCGAGCACCTCGATCAGGATGCTGCCATAGGGGCGGTTCTCGTACCGCTGACGACGCTCCTCCTTGACCACTTCGCGCTGGGTATCCACACCTTTCTGGTCCACTTTGGCATGAAGCATGCGCTCGGATTCAAGCCAGAGCCCGAGCTCAAGCTGGTTGGAAGGCAGCACCTCGTAGTAGTACGTCCGGTCACCGTTGGTATTGGCGTTCAGCACGCCTCCTGCCTTTTCCACGTATTTGCTGAACTCACCGCGATCGATGTGCTCCGAACCTTCGAACAGAAGGTGCTCAAAGAAATGGGCGAAGCCCCTCCGGTCGGGCCGCTCGTCCTTGCTTCCCACATGGTACATGACCCCGACAGCCACAATGGGCGTGGTATGATCCTCGTGGATGATCACGTGAAGACCATTGTCAAGGTCGAACTCGGTGTAATCGATGCGGCCCGCCTGAGCGGTCGCGGTCAGGGTGCTCATGACCGTGCTGATGAAGATCAAGGTTCTTTCCATGCCTCGCTGGGCTTGTGAAGGGCGGCAAAGCTACGGATCGGGCCCGGGTGATGGGCCTTCCACGCAACTACCTTTGCAAGGTCCATGCCGACACGCTCCGACCGACGCATCCTTCCCTGGCGCTGGGCGCGCTACCTGATCGCGTTCATCGGGCCCCTGCTGGCCGTAACCGCCATGACCGGGACAGGGCTGACCTGCTGGTCGCTGCCGATCTACGGCTTTGTGCTGATCCCATTGACGGAGCTTTTCCTTTCCCCTCGTCATAACAACCTGAGCGAGGCTGAGGAGCACGCGCTGCTGAGCGACGGTCGGTTCGACCGGATGCTCTACCTCTTCGTACCCATCCAGTATGGTATCCTGCTGTTGTTCCTTGTCCAAGTGGGTCGTACCGAAGTTCCGCTGCTGGATCGGATCGGCATGACGGCATCCATGGGCATGATGTGCGGGGTCTATGGCATCAACATCGCCCATGAGCTGGGTCATCGCAGGCACCGCTGGGAGCGTGATCTGGGTCGCGCGCTGCTGGTCACTTCCATGTACGTCCACTTCATCATTGAGCACAACCGGGGCCACCATCGGCAAGTGGGCACTTCCCAGGACCCGGCATCGGCTAGGGCCGGCGAATGGCTATGGACCTTCTGGGTGCGCGCCATCGCAGGGTCGTTCCGGGGTGCTTGGCGGCTGGAGGCTCAGAGCTTGGCGAACGGCGGCGTGCCCGTGCTGAGCTGGCGGAACGAGATGCTTCGCGGGTTGGCCGTCGAGCTTTCCCTCGTTCTGGCCATCGGTTTCCTTTTCGGTCCGCAGGTACTGGGTTTCTTTCTGGTCGCGGCATTGATCGGTGTGCTGCTGCTCGAGACCGTGAACTACGTGGAGCATTATGGCTTGCACCGTGCCCGGCGTGATGACGGTCGTTATGTCAAGGTCGAGCACATTCATTCCTGGAACAGCGATCACCTGCTCGGCCGACTGACCCTTTTCGAATTGAGCCGCCACAGCGACCACCACGCCAAAGCCAGCACGAAGTACCAGGTGCTCAGGAGCCCGGAGGATGCCCCGCAATTGCCCACCGGCTACCCAGGCATGATGCTGCTTGCCCTGCTGCCACCGCTGTGGCAACGGGTCATGCACCCGCGGATCGAACGCCTGCTGGGATCGCCATCGGCCGCCGGGCGTTTGGAGGCCTTGGCGGTCGCGTCCTGAACGATCATGCGACCACGGGTCGGGACCAGCTAATTTGCGCACCATGAACGAAGATGCCGGGCCGTGGGTCCCTGTGAAGGACCGCCTTCCGGACGACCAGCAGCGGGTCCTGTGCTGGATCCCCGGTCACAGGGTTTACCTGCCTGGAAAGAGCGGAGCCACCGAACTACGCGAGGCTGTGATCCTTCGCTTTCACCAGGATTTTTTTGTCAAGAACCCCAGCAAGACCGGCAAGGCGCGCGGGGATCATTTCTGGACCGGTGAAGGCACCAGCAATCATTTCTTCCACGAAGTGACGCACTGGCGACCCTTGCCCGAAGGGCCGTGATCAACGACCCTCCTCCGGGGCCCCGGGCATCACATCCAGCAGGTCGACCTCGAAGATGAGCACGCTGTTCGGAGGGAGCTGACCGCCGGGGCCACGCGACGCTCCGTAGGCGAGCTCGGAAGGGATGTACAGTTTCCACCGCGAACCCTTCGGCATCATGGTCAAGGCTTCGGTCCATCCAGCGATCACATTACCCACTCCGAACACGGCGGGTTCTCCACGCTTGTACGAGCTGTCGAACTCCTTCCCGTCTATGAGCGTGCCCTTGTAGTTCACCTTGACCTGGTCGGTAATGGCCGGTCGCGGTCCATCCCCCATCTGAAGCACTTCATACTGGAGTCCGCTTTCCGTGGTCTGGACCCCTTCTTTCTTGGCGTTCTCCAGCAACCATTGTTCACCGGCCACACGGGCCTGCTCTGCCTCTTCACGTTCCCGGGCCATCATCTTCTCCTGGGCTTTGAGCATATATCCCTGGACCAATGCCCGCACGTTCTCCACGCTGATCCGTTCCGTGCTGTCTATGCCGTCCTGGATACCCATGGCCAGGGCATCGATGTTCAACGAATCAAGGCCACTGAGCTTCATGTTATGACCGATGTCCGTCCCGATCCCGTAGCTCACAGAATCAATGTTGCTCTTCAAGTTCACGGTGCGCTCCTTCTGTCCGGTCACGTTGTTCGAACAGGCGGTGGCCAGCAGGGAAGCCAGCGCGATCACGAGGTGTTGGGTCTTCATGGTTGCTTAAGCGGGCCGCGAAGATACACGTTCCCTGTTTGCGTCTTCCGCGACAAGCAGTTCACGCAGCTTTCTTCCGAACCTTGGAAAACGGGAGAGGTCGCTGTGACGTCCCTTCGGGAACCTGATCAGCTCGCGCTGGACTTCCGGAGGAATGTGGGCATACAGACGGAGCGCGCTGGCATAAGGAACGACCTGGTCCCGCTCTCCGTGGAAGATATAGACAGGGCAGCGCACTCCCTTGATGTGCTCGTGGTTCGGGAACTTGTACTTGAGCAACAGGCGATAGGGGATCCACCGGAAATAGAAGACCGCAGGGTCCCGGAGTTCCGCGAAAGGCGTCTCCAGCAGCAGCATGCGAGGTCCTCCACGTGCTGCCGTAGGCACGGCCATGGCACTTCCCAAGGAGCGGCCGTACAGGACCACCTTGTTCTCCGGCCATACCTTCAGCACTTCCTGGTACCATTTCCAGGCGTCATCGAGCAAAGCGTCCTCGCTCAATCGCCCGCGGCTCTTCCCATATCCGCGGGGATCCGGCATCCAGACCTCATAACCCATTCGTGTGAACCGCCTGGCCTGCTTACCCCAGCGGCGCAGCGTACCCGTGTTCCCATGAAAGTAGAGGATCGCACCGCTTGGCTTGTCCGCCTTGAATACGAGGGCATGCAGTTCACTTCCATCCTCGACGGATAGGAACCGTTCCTCGAATGTGCCCTTGAACTTGAAGCGGTGATCGCGGGACAGGGGAAAGCGGACGAAGATGAGCCGTTCCTGAAGGAGGTAGTAGGCTGCACAGATACCCACATAGATGAGCGCCAGGGCCCCAAGGACGGTCAGGACGGCTACCCACATCACGCAGGCAACTGACGAACGTTCACGTCAAGATGCACGCTTGTCGCGCTTGAACACCCATTGCGTGGCGTCACTGTCCTTCTGGGAATACCGATAACCGTCACCCTGATAGTGTTTCAAGCCTTCTGGGTCGGTCAGGCGATGCTCCAGGGCAAAGCGTGCCATGGCCCCGCGCTGGTGTTTGGCATAGGTCATGAGCGACCGATAGCCGCTCGGTGTTCGATCCTGAAAGACGGGCCGAACCAACCGAACGTGCATGGGCAACTTCCCAAGCGCCTTCGAATACTCGTTCGAAGCAAGATCGACCAGGTGATCCGAACCGCTCCCGGCAAGGTCCTCCATCAGACGCGCGGGAATGGCCTCGCCCCAGAACGCGTAGAGGTCCTTGTATCGACGACCGACGCTCAGTTTCGTTCCCATCTCCAATCGATGAGGGTGGACCCGATCTAGCGGACGGAGCATTCCATAAAGTCCCGAAAGGATCCGAAGATGATGACCGGCGTGTGCCAGCGCGCCGGGATCCAGCGAAGCCGCCTTCAGTCCGCGGTAGACCTCACCCTTGAAGAGGAACAAGGCGGGTGTGGTCTTGCCTGGCGGGTGCGCGGTGGACCAAAGCTGGTTCCGTTCATGGTTCAGCTCGGCCAGGGTCCCACTTATCCCCATCAGCTTCGCCAGGGCCGCGGGCCGCATGCGCTTCAGTTTCTCCATAAGGATCTCGGAGCGATCAAGGTCCCGTGGGAGGGTGGTC